>JBDLRR010000277.1:0-2971 GCA_039799985.1 Pseudomonadota bacterium
ATTTGTTGAACTTCAGAGTATGGGCAGTGTCGGCGTTTCGAACAGCGGGGCCAGCTCCAAGAACACCGGGTGCAGTGGGTGTTTCAAAGGCTGCAGAATCCGGAGTCAGTTTCGAACTCAGCAGGTTGGATTCTGAAGCGCTCGCCAGATACAGGCTGGATTTCACGTTTGAGATGAAGTTTCCCGCAACATCGACGACAACAACCTTGAAACTTTGAGTCTCGCCCACTTCGTGGACGAGGCAGCGGTTGGTTTCAAGTCCTACAGGATTCTCGGTCGTCGAACGGGTGCAAACGCTTCTGGCATTGTCCCCGCTTCCGGCAGCGTCACCTGCTTTAACCAACATCAAACGATGACCATCGTTCTTCTTGAGTCTGACGTTGGTCGTGCTGGTGAAGCTTGTTTTTCCATTGTTGGCTGTGACTTTGAGTTTTGGCAATTTGAGTGCATCGTAAAAACACACTTTTTCAAATTTGCTCGCAACACCTTCGTCGTTGCGCTCAAGGCTGGCAGCATAACTGCGGTTCTTTCTGCCCTTCACATCACCAATTCGGGCGTCATCAAAAAGAACCCGCAGTGAGTCGGGCTCAGTTGAGTCGAGTGCAACATCCTCGGCATCGAGGATCTCCAGCGAGACAGATTTTATTTCCGGGACTGTCACGATGTTTCCGTACTTGTCGCTTGCGTAGAGGTCAATATCAACACACGTTCCGGTGGGAATGGGGTCTTTGTTCCTCTGACTGATATTGTCTGTGGTGTCGACGATCGATTCCTTGCCGTCAAAACGGAATCTCCACTCCGTCTGCGCACCAGCCGGCACGGTCACCGGGATGTCCTTCAACAGTGAGAAATTTTCACTTTTTACGGTCAGGTTGCCGGAACCAGTCTTGGTTGGGCGAAAAATCACAGATGTTCCCGTCAAGCTGGTGAGGCCGGGTTTGAGGCGAACCGTGGAGTCGGGAATATCCCATGTTGGATTCGCCACATCGTCGATAAAGTTTCCGTTGGAATCGATATAGGCAGCCGAAAGGTTGACCTCGTCGCCGGTGGGAATATTTATTTTTGTGATGATTGGGGTGTCGGCAGTCGGCGGACCAGCGCTTTTCTTCAGCGCGATAAATGCTTTTTCATTGGTCGGTGTGACATTAATAAAATCTTCAATCGGGTTGACACTGTCGTCTGTAAAACTCAACTTGAAATTGACTTTTTCAGGCACTCTAAGTTTGTAGGGGCCGCGTGGAACGAGGCAGCGTCCGCCCGAAAACTGGCAATCAAACTCGCCGGTCGGAAATTCAGGTGCAAAACCCGCCCAGGAGGTTGAAGGCGCTGCTTCCAATTTCATTTTTTTCAGGCCTTCAAAACTTGATGCGATGCGACCTTCGCTGTCTACGATTGTAATTGTGATGTCGAATTCAGCACCGGCGGCCTCTTTTTTGTTTCCGGTTGTGTCGACGAACAAATTCGAACCGTCCTTGAGGTCTGGCGTCGCAAGAATCGCATACGAATAGCTCTGCGAGATGTCCGAGCCTGCTTTGGCTAGCACTGCGATGGTGCGGTTGAACATCACTGGCGCAATCACCCAAACCTTGGCGCGCCCCAGCCGGTCTGTCCGTTGTTCAAATTGGTCGATGCGACCGACTCGTTCTTCAATGTCGGCCTCAGCTTTTTTTGCATCTTTGCCAGCAGCCTTTGCCGCCGCGATGGCAGCTGTGCGAACGGCAGAATCGGAAGATGTTTGCGCGGCTGACTCCGTGTTCCAGGCTTTGGCCAAAACATCGGGAGTTATATTTTCTTTGCCTATCAGCGCCTCGTCCACCAGACGGAACTCGACCGACGCATCAATCACCGGGTTGCCGGTCGGGTCCTTGACGAAAATCTCAATCGGGTTTGCAAACGGGCGTTTGGGCAGTGCGACTTGCTTAGCTCCGGCAACAATGTCGACGGTCCAACCCAAGTTTCCGCCTTGTTTGACGCCACCCGAGCAGGATGTCAGAGACGAAATAGCAGAGACTGCCATCACAAGTGCGACGACAACGAGATTTCTCCAATGATTTAGAAGATTTCTCGACAACAAGTTGTTCTCCCAGGGAATCCAATAGATTCCTTTGAGGAGTTCGACCGATTAAGGCAAAAACTTGAGGACGGCTTTGCAGGGGTTGTCAGAGATACAGAAGCAAGCCAAAACGAGGCCTTATCATCAGTCCAGTGAACGCCACTTCACTGTTGCCCACGGCAAACGATGCATCGAGGTTGAAATCCAGACCGACACTCTGGGAAAACTGGTAGACCGTCCCGAGGCCACCGCCGAGGGAAATGTAGTTTGAGCTGACTTCTGCAGAACCCAACGAGTCGACGATCGAAATGAGGTAGCGCCCATAGCCAACCTTGGCTGACAAGTAAGGCTTGAGCGACGAAGAGTACCTCATGATCGTGGATTCATGAAAGTCTTCAAAGTCTGCGCCATAGGCGAATGGATAGTATTGGATACCTGTTCGGGTTTCCATCAGTTGTGTTGCTTTGAAGACTGAAGACAAGCCAACCTGGAATTCGCCCACGGTAGCAAATGTGCGCGAGCGAAAAGACATCCATTTCACATCGAAGTTTTTGGAAATACTGTCTTGACCATCTCGGTAGCCCGAGATCTGGGCCATGATAAGGCCGCTCGAGGCAGAAACGGCCGAAACAACCTCGGCACTTGCTATCGCCGGCAAACAAACGAGGATGGCGACAAATCGGCAAACAATACTCATCTCTTGCCTCGTCCCTTGCCTTTTCCAGCGGGTGGAGCGTCTGTGTTGCCGCCGGTCTCGGCCAACAGGGCACGTACTTCTGTGTCTTGTGGATCAAGGGCAAGTGCTTTGTAAAATGCTTCCCGAGCCTTCTCGACCTGGTTTTGCAGCATGTAAATGGTGCCTTCAAAGGTGTATGCAGCTGCAATGTTGGGATTGGAGGCTCGCGATTTCTCCAATAC
>JBDLRR010000278.1:0-8830 GCA_039799985.1 Pseudomonadota bacterium
AAAGCAGCGAATACAGCTGCTCAACTCAGAAGAACACGGAAAAATTTACTAAAAATAACGAAATTTTTTTATTTACCAAACGCGCTCAAAGAGCCTTGCAGAGCGTCTCCACGAGTGTTTCGAGTCCATTTCGATCTTCAGAATCGAATCTGCCCAAAACCGGACTGTCGACATCCAAAACTCCAAAAAGCTCGCCGCGCGCAACAACAGGAATAACGATTTCCGATCGGCTCGCCGAATCACAAGCGATGTGACCTGGAAACGAATCGACGTCTTCAACAACTATAGTCTGCAGTTTCTGCGCGCACGTCCCGCACACGCCGCGACCCAATTTGATGCGGGTGCAGGCCAACTTTCCTTGGAATGGTCCAAGTACCAATTCGCCGGATTTGAACAAATAGAAGCCGGCCCAGTTGATTTGTGGCAGGGTCGAAAAGAGCAACGCCGAGGCGTTGGCAAGATTCGCAATCACATCGCTCTCTGCGTTGATCATCGCCTTGAATGCAGAATTCAAGGAGCTGTACATTTCGGCTTTGCTGCCTGAAGTGATTTCAATTTCCAGAGACACTCTTATTCCTCCTTGTCAGTTGCCCTGCTTTGGCAAAAATTCGAGGCGATAAGCTTTTTCAATCTGCAAATCCTGAGAAAAAAGTTTTCCTTCCACGAGGCTCGCATGAAAAGCCTTCCATCTTTCATGGGTCATGGCACCAATTCCAAGAGTTTTTGCGTCTCCGGAATCCACCAGACCCATTTCTTTCATCTGCTGAAAACCATAGTTCATGAGATCTTCGCTCATCTCTGGATTCAATCGCTTGATGGCAGCAAATCCAGGCTTTGGATTCTGCAGATAACTTGCCCAGCCTTTCACGACGGCACCAACAAACGCGCGCACCAATTCTGGCTTTTTCTCGACATGTTCAACAGTGGTTTCGATGGTGTTGGCGTAAGGAAGATATCCATAGTCGGCCAGGTAAAACACGTTTGGCTTTTTGCCGAGTGCCTTTTCGATGGTGAATGGCTCCGAGGTTCCATATCCTTGCTGAATCGCCTTGGGATCAGCAAGGAAAGGTGCCACGTTGAACGCATAAGGTCGTTTCTGATTTTCTGTGAAACCGAATTTACCTGCGAGAAAAGGCCAGAAAGACGTGGTCGCCGTGGCCGAAACCATGATGGGTTTGTCTTTGAGGTCTTCGAGTTTGTCGTGGCCCACTCCCGGATGGGAAATCAGAACTTGTGGGTCCTTTTGAAACAAGGCCGCCACCGTAACAACTGGAATACCCTGCTCGACTGCCTTGACGGCTTCAAAGCCACTGCCAACGTAAAAATCCGCGCCGCCACTCACCAATAAAGCAGGCCCGTTGATTTGGGCATTGCCTTGGCGAATTTCCACATCCAATCCAGCTTCCTTGAAGTATCCTTCCTCAGCAGCCTGCAGAAAGCCACCCAATTCGGCCTGCGCATACCAATTCAAGTTGAACACAACTTTTTGAGGCGACGAACCTGTCACGGAGGAATTATTTTCGGGCTGAAAATTCTTGGCAACCAACAAGACGACAATCAAAAGAACTGCCGTCGACGCGCCTGCAACTGCCTTTGTGAAACTGCGACTCATTTTTTCCCCCGGGCCTCTGCACAAATAGTAAACTCAAACCACAGTCTACATATTCAACAAAACAAAGACAGGGCAAGCGATCGCTCTGCAGAATTAGGCTCCAAAACCCAAAAGAGACGCATCAATTGCGTCTCTTTGAAGCATCATGGAGGCGCTTCATGGTCGTCACCAGAATTCCCAATTTTTCGCGGGAGGATGCCTTGTTCCACTTTTCAGAACGCAACTCGGTCATCAAAATGAGCTGAAGCTCTTCGCCATAAGATGAATATCCCGACTTCCCAGAGTTCTCGCCTTCTTGAATCAAGTCGCCTGAATATCGTGGATAATCGAAGCTGAAATTCATCCAATCCGAGATGACTTCGAACGCCTTGCCAGGCATTCCGACGTGAGCAATCCGTACCCTCAATTCCGTGTCGCGACCACGCCAGGACTCTTTTGCATCAGACTCGCTGGGATTGAAGTCGTAACGATCTTTCACACGGGCCTTGCCCTCGAAGTGGGGGAGCAGCTTTCCAGAAAAGTGCCTCTTCCACTTCAAGACTCCTTTCAGCTCCAACTGAAAATGACCCAACGTGTTACCGACGTGAGTTGCAACTAGAACAGCCTCATCGAGAGTGTCGATGATGTCGCCTTCGGCATCATTCAAAAATGGCTTTGGGTCTTCAATGAATTCTTTGGCAAACCAGGGTGAGGCAAGTTCCATGGCTACCAACTGCAAAGGCAGTTTCTTGAATTCCTGCTCACTCAACTGAAAAGTCGTTCCACGACAGCCCATGTAATGTGACATGAGCGACCGACCAAGCTCATTCTCAGACGCGTTGATGTCGAGCCAGAGATTCTTGTACCACAGGGGTGCAGGCACGAAGCATTTGATGGATTCGACAATTTGCGCCGCTGATTCAATTGTGTCTTCCCAGCTTTGCACTTGTGCTTGTGAAGGATCTTCTGACGAAGCCTGACATCCTGAAATTGCCAACCCCATCATCAGAAGAATGGCCGCGATACCCTTTCGGCTTGCGAAAGAACTGATTCGAAATTTCTGTTTGCCGCCCAACTTTGACATGCCCGACCCCCAAAGCACACCGCAGCAACGGGAAAGCAATCTTTCGGCCATAATTAAGCAGCTGAGAATATTGCTTTTTTGCACAATGAGGAACAAAAAATTGTTTAAATTTTGTTCAGCTTTTGTTCATTTTGCAGGAGAGATGCGAAAAATCTCGCCCGAATCGGTGGTCAACAATACGTTTCCGGCGGGGCTTTCTTTCACCTGACGAAACCGTCTGGCCATGGATGACAGAAAGCGTGTTTCTTGTTTTCCATCGGCCGAAACCACATTCAGATGCTGAAGTGCCAGCGCACCCAAGAGAAATGAATTCGAAAAGGCGGCGATTTTTCCTGACTCATATTTGATGAGCGATCCGGGTCCGATGGATGGAACATAAACCTTCAAGGGTTGCACCATACCCGCTTTGGCCGTGCCTTCCCCGATTTTTGGTCCATAATATTCACGGCCATAGGTGACGACAGGCCAGCCATAATTGAGGCCCTTTTGCACAAGATTGATTTCATCTCCACCGCGCGGGCCATGCTCGGAATTGTATAATTTGCTTTCACGCATTGAATAAAACAGTCCCTGTGGATTTCGATGACCTAGGGAAAAAATTTCAGGAAGAGCATCTTTTTTGCCAATAAAAGGATTGTCTTTGGGAATACTGCCATCCCGATTCAGACGGATGATTTTTCCATTGTGGCGATTGAGATCCTGCGCTTTATCGCGTTCGCCACGATCGCCAATTCCAAAATAAACGTGACCCAGACCATCGAACGCAATGCGTGACCCAAAGTGTACGCCACCACTTCCTTCTGTTTGACCAACAAACAGATCTTTAAGCGATGAAAGCTTGTTGTCGCCACGCTTGTAAACGGCACTGGCCAATGCTGTGGTGACACCTTTTTCGGTTTTCTTCGAATACGTCAGGTAAATGAGATTGTCTTTGGAAAAGTCTGGCGACAGACGCACATCGAGCAATCCGCCTTGGCCTGATGTACTCACTTCAGGTGCGCCAGCAATCTCTTGTCGGAGGTTTTTGCGAAAATCGAAACGCAACAGCTTGCCGCTTTTCAACGTGACAAGAGCCTCGTCTTCCGACAAAGGCTCAAGACCCCAAATCACATCGAATCCAGAAACCAATTTCTCAAGTTTCGTTCCAGGTGGGGCGTCCTTGACCTCGACCACCTGAGCGAGAGCAGTTGAGAAAAGCAGAAGCTCAATCATTGACAGCAGCGCGTTCCACGTTTGCGGAAATCAGCTTGACGAGTTCGGCATTGCTCAGGGCAGGGTAGGCTTGCTTATAGAGAGCGAGGATTCCGGCAATTTGTGGCGAAGCCATCGATGTTCCAGACATACTGACAAACCCTGTTTCATCCAAAGCCGCAGACAAAACTCCCGAACCGTGGGATGACAATTGCTTCATGGCAAGATTGTCGCCGGTATAGTTCGAAAAAACGGCCATATTGCCGTATTTGTCGGTTGCGCCAACTGAAAAACCAATCCCCTGCACGGACCCTGCGTACGCGGCTGGAATCAGTGGGTCAAACGATCTCTCGTTGCCCGAAGCCATTGCAAAGATCACTCCTTTGCTCGCGCCGTATTCAAATACCTTGCGGAAAGATGCAGGTGCAGACGCACCACCCAAACTCAAGTTGATGACATTCGCTCCATTGTCGATCGCCCAGCGGATTCCCGCTGCCACAACATCCAGAGTCGCTGCCTCTCCATTCCCATCGTCATTAGGGAAAACCCGAACTGCCATCAGTTCTGCGTCGGGAGCAACCTGGCGAACAATGCCAGCAACATGAGAGCCATGTCCTTGGTGATCCTGATAATCATCAGGAGTCGTGCCCTTGTTGAACGGGGTGTATCCACCCACGATGTGTCCCTTTAAAAAAGGGTGATTCACATCAATTCCGGTATCGACGATGGCAACCTTGATCCCCTTCCCGGTGATTCCCTTTTGCCAAAACTTCTCAGCCGACATCATGTTTGCGCCAATCCACTCCGATTTCGGAGCATCGTTTGCGGCAAGCTTTCCAAGGTTTGGAATTCCAAATCCATAAGCATTTGAAAACTCATTTCCGAGCACCAGCGACAACAGCTTTAGCTTCTTGAGGTCTGCCACTTTGGGATAAACGGAAATGCGGTAGGCGCCAGGTGCACCTTTGACGATGATATACTTTTGCCGGTATCCGAAGGTGAAGTCCACTTCAAGCTGGCGCTCACCAGTGGCGATAAGATCGCCGTGCTCATAGACTTCAAGCGTCTTGGGTGTCTGCGACTCAACAACAACACGGTAACGCAAGTCACCACGCGGACGCAGTGCGAAGTTGTCGCATGGTGCTGCCGCGCTCAATTCTTGAGCCGCGGTTGTGTAGTGGCCAAAACCATAAATCACGCCGTCACACTTCACAGGATCAAACTTGTAGCGATCGAGTGTTTCCATTTGCGCCAGAGATTCGTTCTCTTCAATTCGCTCGACGCCCTCGGGAAGTTTGGACTCGAGCGTCATTTCACCTCGAAGCAATATTGCCATTGCCGGATTTCTTTGGGCACGCTGCCAAACATCCTTGGGAAGACTCTGGGGCGTCAGGCGTGGCTCATTCCAAGCGGGTTTGATGGTGTAATTCTGACCAGACAAAGTTCGCATGAGGCTTTGTGGAACCTCCTTCACTCCATCTTTCAGAGTGATGACCATATCGGCCGATGCATGCGCACTGAACAAAGCGAAAGAAAGGGCAACTATATTTTTCATGGGTGTCATCCTCATTTATTCGTGCACACAGCCAAAAACTTGCTTTTCCGTTTCGGGAGACGAAGCCATTTGTCCCATCGTGTACATGGCAAAGTAAGAATCGTATTCAGGTTTGCGCGTGCTCGACCAAATCGAATACATCGAGCTTGGGAGCTTGGGCATCCAACTCGAGGGAGTGCGACGATTGAGATCCAGAATCATTGCGAGTTCTTGAATATTGGGAAGTCGCCATTCTGTGAGCCCCCCTGCCTTGGTGTTGTAGCACCAGCCGTTGGCTTGCGAGAAAGTTCCGGCCACTGTCCACAGCCAGAATTTGCTCGTTCTTTCGTTGCGCGGTGCCGTCCATTTCAGGTTGGTCAGTTTGTCGAGAATGATGTCAGGCTGAATCTCAACAAAACGTTCTTTTCCAGCAGGACCCACACGCTTTGGAGTTCCGCCACGCACACACAACGCATTGAATCGCTCATTGCGCTTTTCAAAAGTCACCAAACCGAGTTTGACGTGCAGAGTCCAACGATCATCAAAATCTGGCTGATCGATGCCAACAGAATCGTCTCGGCTCCAAAGAACATCACCAGTCTGGACACCACTAAAAACCGAGTTCACATAGCGACCCGCCCTGTCGTAATCCAAAATGGAAGTGAGCTGGTAATAGCTCGGCAACTGCCAATCTGAAAAGCCTCCCACCCTGGAGTCCTCGCAGAAGTAATGGGCGCCGTACCAGTCGAGCTGTCCTGAAGGTTTCGTCTGCCACATCCATCCGAAAGTTTTGTCGACCACAACTTCATCTTCACCAGCCAACGACTTTTGAAACTCCTTTGAACGATCTTCCGCCAAAGGGGCGCTCCATGGCGACTCACCCGAATGCGAAGGCTTGGGAGGATTCGCAACAGCTCTTGTTGGTAGCCAAAGCGAACAAACGAACATTGCAAGCAGCGCAAAAGAAAATCGCATAGACAGACTCCAATGATCTTGGGTCAAAAAACCATAACGCCAAGCTAGAATTGTGCCGGAGGGTGTCTGATGTTCAACATTGATGTCGAAGAATTGTCGCGTCTCTTCAGAAAAAAATGCTATCAAGCGGAGCAAACCAGCAACGGGGTCGATGCATCAAATAAGGAAGACTCGCCTCTTCACAGTGAGAAGAAGCAGCATCTCGCTCGGCCTCAACAGTGTTTCGACCCACACCCAAATGTCCTGGCACACTGCTGAAATCAAATTCCCTCGCGCAAAAAGCCCCTGCAAGTTGGGTATCGATACGACATTGAGCCGCGGGATGGCGGGTGAACGTCTGGCTGACGCTGGTCGGATCAGGCTTGTCGAGGGAAGGCAAAACTTTCAAATGACGCCCTTCGTAGTGTCTCATGGTGTCGACGGCAAACACTGTGCGATAGCAAAGATCCCTACGCGGCTGCGCAGAAAAAGAATCATCGCATTTGTTTCTCATCGACGCGGAAATCTTTGTTGAGAAAGATGCGTTCAACGCATGTGCTTCGCGCCAAAGACGCGGTGCACAAGCATGAGTGGAAAAGTAGTCAGCCTGGCCCTCTGCAGAAGACCAATTCGAATCGTCTTTGAAGGGATATCCGGCCAGGTGATGCCCAAGCTCATGACAAACAATAAGGGAAAGCACATCATCTGTGATCTTGTTGGTTTTGAGGACTCCATCATAAAAATGAAACTCCCAAACCCGACCGCCTTCCTTTCGCCAAGTGAAAGCGCCAGTTCCTGAACTGTTCTCGTGGTATTCGATTTGCGCGCGGGCGCCTCGTTTTTGGATTTCGACTGCAAATCGATCAAAGACATCGTCAATCAGGAGTCTGAATCTTTGAGAATCGGGCTGCCCGGCTTGGGCAACGCCCGGAAGAACCGAGCACAGGGCCCAACTGAAGAGAATGATATTTCCACCAAGAGTCTTCACGGCATTGCGTCCAATTCAAGGGCTTTTGAAAGCGAAAGCATCCACAGCAGTTTGAGCGAAGCGGCAAACCTTGTCAAAAAATCAACGCACCCTGCTCATGCTCCCGCCATTGGGGACCGATCCCGTCTGGACGAGGGAGGTGCACATGGATGTGCGCGCGAGATCGGTTTTGGTCCTCACTCTTGGTTTGCTTTCAGGCACGGGCATTGCCGCAAGCTTTCACGAAAGCCTGCAGCCTGGCGTCGTCTGTTCATCCGAGAACTATCCGGTGAAATTCGAGATTCTCGAACAACCACATCTGGATGACGGTTTCTTCAAGGTCAGTGATGGCTTGTGCCGTGCTGTGAACCTCGATGAAACAGATGAGACATCAACGCTTTTTCCTGTTGCCCGCTGCATGGACAGCCGACAAACCGAATTTACTCTGTACTTTGGCGGGTGGCTCAACATGTTGACCGCCAAATACAGCGACAATTCAGATGAAAAACAAGACCTGATCTGCCGATAAGCCAAACGGAGGCCAGATATTAAAATGAAAATTCATTCACTTGTCTTGTTCCTTCTTCTCGGTGCGTGCAAGCCCAGCACGTCTTCGGTTACCAGCGGAACCGGCGGCGCAAAACAAACGGCAACATCAGAGCAAATCACCAATTTCTCGCAAGCTGATTTGCAGGAATTCTACGAAATTGTCAGGGAATTTTACCTCGAACGCGCGGCAACGAAAAAGTTTGAAGACGACGCAAGATTCGAGATTGAATTTTTCAAAAAATTCGCGATTCCTGTGGCTTCGAATGATAAGATCAGCCAATTCTCAAAGGCACTTTTTGAGCTGATTGAAAGCAGGGAATACGGATTCAGCCTGTTTGGCATCCCAAAGAAAGAAAAATTTTCATCCGTTCCGCCAAAGGGAATGACAAGCCGTGACCTGGAAGATTTCTTTCAAATCGTTAAAACAGAATATTTCAAATACGTTGCGGGAGTGCAACTTCAGAATTTTGGGACTCGTGAGATTCGCTTCTACGCGCGGATTCAAGGTCTGCCCCCAACCGCGATGCCAAGGCAAGGAGACTTGCTGATCATTTCGGGCGACATTTTCAACAAACTGGAAACTGGCAAATAAAAATCAGCAGATGAGCCTAACGCGAGCGGCTTTAGTCACGCTTCATATTGACTCGGACAGCATAAATTTCGCCCGCTGGAATAATCAAAAATCGGATATTATTTGCAGAGGAATCTGCAAAACCAACACATGCCGACGCTCTGTCGATTGAAACAAATCTCACTCCTCGCAGGCTGCGGCATTCATTCTCAACGGCATTAACATTCGCAGCTTCACCAAAGACCCCAAGATTCTTTGAAACACGGGGATCAGGCTGACCGAAAAAATTTATTGCAGGTGTCACTGGTATGATTCGACCGATGGCGCCCGCAGTAGAAGATGCGCACTCAAACTCTGTCTTTGTCCTCAAGATAAGACTGACCAAGCTG
>JBDLRR010000279.1:0-11021 GCA_039799985.1 Pseudomonadota bacterium
TTTGCCGAAAAAAAGGCCGAACAACACCTCGGATCCGACCAAGCCACCATCCGTAAAAACAACAATGGCATTAGCATTCAAGAGTCAGATGTTGGCATACAGGCTTCTTATAGTGAGTGGCTTGAAGGCCTCTACCAGCTCTGGAACAATTGAAGTCCGAGAAGCCTCAAAATATTCAAGATAAGCATTGTTCTGCAATGTCAGCCCTTTTTTGCCATCACTCATCCCCAATCACTGAAAGAAGTTAAGCGAGCTCTTGGCTAAAGATGCCGCTGTGCGGGGAGTAACCCGCTAATCCTCTTTCAGTAATTAACCTAAAATGTTTCTTCCTCAAGAAATTCCCATAAACGCCGTAAATTGTCTTGATAGTCGAGCCGAAGCATTGGAGTCGGAGGGTAAAATCATGAAAGTTTTGCTACTCGCATTTTCATCCCTGCTTGTGTTGTCTTGCGGTCGATCGGGCAATGACAACATAGCAGCGAAGAGCGACCCTTCCCGAAAAACATCGAGTACTTCACCGGACTCTGCAGGAAGCACACAAATCGGTGAATCATCGTCATTGGGACTTCTCGATAATGCGGGTTTTGCAAACTACACAGATCTTCGAGGTCAGAAAACAAATGCAGCGAAAGCCTGGGGCAGCGTGAGGCATTTGGCCGATACACGTCTCCCTAATTGTCGAGGCGTTTACGGCTACGAGGAAGCGGGAGATGGCAGAGCGCGCCTTTATTTCTACACGGCGCGACATTGCTTGGAAAAGCGCGACCCTTTCGGCCGCAGAACGGGAGTGTTCCACGACTCTGAATTTTCGGCGAGAGCTTTCGATCCAAACACAAATCTCACGAGCAATGAGGCTTACGCGCGTTTTTTGCCAGTTCATCCGGTGATTTCCGGTAAAAGAGAAATTTTCAGGTTTTCGCTGACCTTTTCCAAAGGTGTCGCAGATGCCGTTCGTTTTTATCAGGGCGATATTCCACTTGCAGCAGCGCAGGCTTCGTTTCTGCCGGTATGTTTTAACGTAGATGAAAGCAAGGCAGGTTACCAAGTCATTAAAAAACGCCCCGGCGGTGCGACCGAACTTGTGTGGGCGAATACAGCTTATGTGCCTGAACACATACCAGATGGTATTGCATCAATTCTAACGTCCGTATCACCACAACCCTTTCGTCGTATTCAAGGCATCAGGTTTCGTCCGGGTGATTCCGGAGCTGCGGTGTTTATGTTCAAAATTGGAGCCTCAGGCATTTCGGAAGTTGCATCCTATAATTGCTTGTATGGGATCCTGACGCGTGAATATTGGGTTCAGAAGAGCACATGCACAGGAACGAGCTGCTCCTTTAACGGAGAGGGAATCTTTGAACGCCTGCGTCACAGCAATACTCCGAATGGAATATGGGAGACTCTGTGAATTAAAGTTTGTTGGTTTCAGGAAGTCGAGATTGGAATTGGGGGTTCAAATGAGGTCATCAAATTTCAGTTGGTTTCTTATTAAAGTCTTCTTGGCATGCATACCTCTGAGTTCGAACCTTGCTTGGGGAGGTTCGATTGCAGGTGAAGACATCACCGGTTTATCGACAGCGTTCTCAGGATGCGATGTTCGAAGAGTATTGGTTGAATCAGCCAACGTTTCATTCTGCACAAAGGCCGTGCAGGCTTCCATTCGAGACCAGTGTTACGTTGTGGTGCATGCGGGTGTTGGCGAGCGGCGTAAAGCCTCAGAGTGCAGTTGGCAGGGGTGCGAGTCCATTAGCTTTGTAGGAGCTCCTGCGCAGTTGAGCAGCAACCAGCTTTCATTCATTGAGTACGGAATCGAAACTCCAAGGAACGATGCGCCCTTTGCACGAATCGGTACCACAAATAACGTATTACCAAAATCACCGTATCCGCGTCACTACATGACAGCCGGTGATGCACTGACGGCCCTGAACGCGTGCTCCAGTACCACTAACAAAAACCCACTGAATTTACCTGAAGAAGTTCGCACTGCCATATGTCGTGAGAGCACTGCCGCAGGAAGAGAAAAACTGAAAATGAATCCTTACTGGCTTTGTTTCTCAGAACTCAAACCAAGTCTTTAGTCATTCGATTCAACCGGCCTGTGGAAGTTCATCTGTGATGATGTTCTTCCACTGGAACATGTAAACGGTCACGTCGTCTTCCAGAGGTTGTTCCTGGGAGCCTGCGATGACCGTTTTTTCCAGTGCTTCGGTGCAGGCCTGCGGTGAATCACTCGTCAATATGGCCTTTCTGAGTTGCCTCGAATTGAACATGGTTCCTTGGGCCGTGGTGTTTTCAAGCAGGCCATCGGTGTACAAGAACACCGAGTCTCCTGGTTCGATAAACTGACTCGCATAATTGAATTGTGCTTTTTCAGTGAAACCCAGCAAACTGCCGCTGCACGCCAGAGTTGTCACGCGTTCTTTACTGCGGCTCAAAATGTATGGTGGTGTGTGTCCGGCGCTCACAACGCCCAGTTCGCCGGTTGTGAGATCCAAACAAGCAAAGCACATGGTCATGAATCTGTTGCTGCGTGAACCTGCGGTGAAGACGGCGTAGTTGGCGATTTCTGCCAGCTCAACGAGGCTCTCTTCAATTCCAAGATTCGACTGCTTGGCTGTCTCGATTTCTTTTTTCAGATACGAACGCACTGCTCCGCTGACGACAGCAGTCAGCAACGCCGACGGCAGTCCATGACCGGTGACGTCGCCAACAAAAGCAAACAGTCTGTTGCTTGTTTCATCGTAATGGTGATGAAACCAGTCGCCCCCGGTTTGCGAAGCGGATTGATAGAAATACGAGATTTTTGTGTCGGGAACCTCGATCGGTGTTGGCAACAAGGCATCCTGCACCGCCCGGGCTGCGTTGAGTTCGGCGTCGAGCCTGGCCTTTTCTTCCTTTGAGGCGGCAAGAATAAAATTCTGATAAGCGATGGCTGCCTGGGTTGCCAATGGTGCCACGATTCGCTGCGAGCGGGAGTCAAAATAATCGTTGACCTCTGAGTTCGCCAGATAGCAGTAACCGTAGATTTTGTCTTTAAACGGCAACGGCACAATCATCGCCGAACCATCGCAGGCCGGATGAGGTGTTCGCCAAGCCGATGGTCGAATGCGTGGATCCCGCTTGCCCTCGCTTGCGCACTTTTCCAGAAACCATTTGTCTATTCCCAGTGCCGGATTGAGGTTGTCCTGGAGTGTGGGAAGATCACAGCCACGCGCCCTGACGGCGCGAATCTTTTCTTCCTCGATCAGGAACAGAACTCCGTATTCAACGCCGGTGCATTTGCACATGGCATCAAGAACTGCATCCAGCAGTGGATCTTTTTCGTTCAATGCGCTCAGGTTGAGAAAGACTTGAAGTAGTGATTCCAATTCAACCCTTTGACGGAGGACTTCTGTTTTTGTGCTGCGATTCGAGTTGTTGCTTGAAGTTTGCAGGCGTTCTTGTTTGTTCTCGAGCAACGTCTGGGCGCGCATGATTCCGCGATCGCAACGGTCCACCAGGTAAAGGTATTGCTTCTCTGAAAAGTATTCCCGGCACATGCGATAGACAATCTGTGCGTAGTCGGGGTCCTGCTCAACGACCATGTTGGCCAGATGATATCGGAGTTCAAATTGGATGGCAGGGAGGCGGAGTTGTTGTGCCTTGAGCATGCCCTTTTGTGCGATCCATCGGCCAATCACATGCAGACCCGAGCGATAGAGCATTTCGCCCGTGATGAAGGTTGTTTTCGGCAAAAGCAATCGTGCGGCAAAGATCTGGTTGAGCCATGCAAGTGCCAAGGCGGGCAACGCTGCAATCGGACGATCGAGACGAATCAAGCAGGTTGCCAAGAGCACTGGAGCGTAAAGACAGTAGGCTACCCGATGAATGTGCCTGACCACACTTCCGAACGCTGTTTTGAGATAGGGCAGTGCCGCCAGTGGTTCATCGCGGAGAAGATTGATTTCACCTAGCGAAATGTTTGCGTAGCATGAATCAATTGTGTCAAATCCGTCGGCGCGAATCGCTGCTGCAGCATCGCGAACAATGCCTTCATAGCGATGGAGTTCAACTGTGTTTTTGGTCAAAAGATGATGACGGAGAACCGCATCCAGGATTGTAGGTGTTTGTTTGATTCTAAAAATAAGGTTCGTGTATTTGGAATGGAGCGCATATGTTTCACCGTTGCCCAGGGCGTATTCATCCATGTGGATGAGACCCTGCATGCTCAGTACTCGCCAGAATGACTCGCCGGCATTCTCGAGAATTTCCAACGCCTGGACGTGCTTGGAGTGTGATTCGCGCAAACGCGCCCTGGGAAATTCGTTCAGGTAGCCCCATGTGAACAGCAGGAACGCGCGAAAGATAGGGTTCGGATGCTGCTCAAAATATTGCAAAGAATTTCGATACAGCCGGTTTGAGATCCAGGACATGCCAAAGACACCAGAGGCAACTGCCCAGTAGCCAATCAAAATGGCCCTGAATTCGTTTGGCTTCTGTCTGAGGATTCCCCAGGTGTAGCGAATCTGGTTGCTGATGGCACACACGGGTCGTGAAAAGAACAATGCCACCTGAAGGTTCACGAGCAATTTGTAGAAGACCTGTTCTCGTCGTGATTCGATCAGCTTTGTCTGTTTTCCGAATGCCAGCCAAAACAAAATCATTGCAGTGAAAGGGATGAGCGAGGCAATAATGATTGCAAGCCCTTTCAATTCGCTCGTGTCGATGGTTTTGTTCAGGTATTTCATGCCCAGTTCGCCTGCGGCAATGCTGTCGCGATAGCGGAACAAAGTCAGGTTGCATTCGCAGAGTTTGGCGCAGATTTCTGTTTTGTGCAGATTGTCATCAACGTGTTCCAGGATTCCAGTGTAAAGATCCACCGCGCCGACGGGGTCTTCGTTGAGTACCCGCGCGTCACCCAGAAGTTCGGTGATCTGAATGAATTCCTGCAACAACTCTGCATCACAGTTGGCGTTATCGGGCAAAAGTTGATGAGCTGTTTGTGAATATTCAAGAGCCTTCTGGTAGGCAAAAACCTTGAGGGCCATGCGCCCTGCTTGCAGCAGAATGCGTCTTGCCCACGTCGGATTGCGCTGAGGTCTTCCGTTTTTCAGATGATAGGCCAATTCAAACAGTTCGTTCGACATGATGCGCTGTTTTTTGTTGGCTTCAGTGTCTGAAATCTGTTTGTCGAGCCAGATGGCATAACCGTGGTGACAATCCATGCGGAGCTCATTGCCGGCCAATTGATAAGCTGCCTCGCGAACTTTGTCGTGCACGAATGTGAGCGTGTCACGGTTGAAATAGATGAGATGTTTTTCAGAAAGTTCGGTGAGTGATCTCAATAGGGGTGTTGTGATTTGCCTTTCACGAAGCAAATAATCTACAGCTGCAAGACTGACTTCGTTGCCAACAACGCTAGCGACGAGCAAGAGGTTTTTTGTTTCGGAATTCAGCTCTCCGATTCTGTCTGACACAAGTGATGCAATGCCATGTGACAACGATGCGCTTTGTGCCAGTGCAGAATCAAATATCCATTGGTTTCCTTCTTCATCCGCTCGAAAAATTCCGCGCGACAAACAAAATCCAAGATATTCTCGAATATAGAACGGGTTGCCTTGCGTGAGAAGATAAGTCATCCGCTGCAGTCGGGTGACCTGATTGCTCCGTTCGTCCAGCAAATGCTCGACCAACGTGTTCGATTCTTCTTCGCTCAATGGGCCCAACTGCACGTGTGCTTGCGGACCTTCGTGCTGCAGGATGCGGGTTTGAACCGGATGTTCCTGGTTGACTTCGTTGCTGCGATAGCAGCCGAGCATCAACAACTTGCCCAGGCTGCTGCGGCGTGCACGTGCTGCAATCGATTCGACAACAGACAAGCTTTCGGGATCGGCCCACTGCAGGTCGTCCAGGATCAAGATCAGTGCATCGTCCCTGGAGCCGAACTGCACGATCAGATCGACAAGGCTTTCGGTGAACATTTTCGATTCGTCTTCGAATTCCTGCTTCGGGAGTTCGTGGGTAAAATCAAAAATATCCCGCAAAAAGTTCAACCGCTGGGTCAGCAGCCTGAGTTTGGGGCCAAGCTTTTCTCCCACACCGCGGGCCCACGCCTTCAGTTCCTGATGAGGTTCAAGGCTCATCTCGCGCAGATAGCCATGAACCACGCTCAAGACGCCCGAGAGCGGGACATTGCGTTCGAATTCTGAAAATTTTCCGACCAAGGTGCGAACGTTTTTTTGCGAAGCCTCGCGTCCCACCTCCAGGCACAGTCTCGACTTGCCCGCGCCCGACGGTGCACCGATAAATGCACATCCACCACGACCCGTCAGTGCATCGTTCAATTGGTGCATCAGTTTGTCGAATTCTTTACGTCGACCCACAAAGGGGGTCTTGACGTTCAGCTCGCGAAAGCGGTCGTTTTTGCCGAGTGCGAATGATTTTATCTTTCCATGGGCTTCGAAGTCATCGAGACAGACTTTGAGGTCTGCTGCCAAGCCACGTGCCGTGAAATAGCGATCTTCAGGGTTTTTGCGCAGCAGTTTTTGAACGATGTCACTCAGAGACACCGGGAAGTCTGCAACCACTTCGTGCAGCGGATCTGGAACTCCATTGAGAATCTTTTCCAACAGTGACTTTGGCGTGGCTTCCTCGAAAGGTGGCCGCCCCGCAGCGAGTTCGTAAAGTGTTGCACCCAATGAATAAAGATCCGATTGCTCGTCGCGCATGGACTTTACGAAACCGGTTCGCTCAGGAGCCAGATAGGGAAGTGTGGCCATGGCTTTAGAGGAACGTGATAGAAAATCTCCACTGTTGACAAGCGCAGCCTGGCCGAAATCCAGATAAACGGGATGATGTTGCGCCAGATCGCGAAAGCCAATATTTCCAGGTTTGATGTCACCGTGACTGATGCCTGCAACATGCACAAGGTCAAGACCTTCAGCCAGCTGTCGCGCCAGATTCAGCCACACCAGCGGCTTTCTGAATTCCTGCGGATCCCTTCGAATTGCGTCGTGCAAAGAACCACCAGCGAGATACTCCTGGACAAGAATTGTCATCTCTGCCGAATTGATCACTTCGAAGGCTTGTACGATGGCCGGGTGTTTAATCTTGGCCAAAGCCTCTGCTTCGCGGTGGATGCGTGCATGAAGCTCGAGAAGTGGCGTTTCACCGGACGAAAATTCCGAGAACACTTTCAGCGCGTAGAGTTTCTCTTTGCCCTCGATTATTTCCTGGGCAAGGTAAACCTCTCCGCTGCCTCCGACGCCCAAAAGCGATTGGATGACGAAGCGTCCCGAGCAGATTTTTTGTCCAACGTGCAGCCGTTGCATGAAAACCCTCCGCTGCGTTCCGATGTATCGGCAGCGGAATTGTTTTTCGTTCGGAAGTTTTTGCCGGCGTAGACTTGACTTCTGAGGGACAGATTGTGAAAGTCCCAAAAAATACTTGATTACGTTAAAAGGGAGACAATCCGATGATTTTGCGTGCTTCTTTCTCAGCCGTTGTTGCTGCATCTTCTGTTTTTGCGTCTGCAGCCGCGTTTGCGTCGTCAAAAAAGACCAACTCTTCGGGCTCCATTTCTGGCGCGGTTCCAAAGTCGGGCACGTTGGTTGCCATGGGCGGTTCGGGAACGCTTGGCAGTTCTTCAGGCTCCCGCGGCTCGTATGTTGGCCTTGATATCCTGCCGTTTAAATATGTTGGATTGAAAACGACACAGAAAAGCACAACCGTCGAGACGCCCATCACAAACATAAGGACAATGCCAAAGACTTTGGAATTTTACGGTCACTTTGGTTCGTATTCTGTGCGTCCCCAGCTCTCGCTCGAGAATGACACACTTTCGAGCATCGGTCTTGGCTATGACGTTTCCTCGAACCTCGAAATCGGTGGCTTCCTGGGCTACTCACGTAATTCAACGAAGCAGGCCGATACGGAGGCGGTTTCATCTTCGGTAGCAGTTGGGCCGCGAGCTTATTACTACACAGAAATTGCCGGATTTCCTGTTGAAGCTGAGGCGGCCTTCCTTTTGGGTTTCGGCACGGCAGAAACAACCACCAAAGGGACAACGACAAAAACCAAAGACGAATCGAGCATAGCATTTGAAGTCAAGGCCAAGATTGTCAAGGAGCTCAGCTCGGGCCTTGAGTATGTTGGTGGCGTTGGCTACGGATACGAATCCCTCACCAAAAAGAAGAATGACACGGACCAAAAAGAAGAATCCACCATCAGCGGCATGTCTCTGAACATCACCCCTGCGGGATTGCGTTATTCCTTCTGAGTGGGTCTGACTCTGTGTGGGTCTGACTCTGTGTGGGGCATTTCATCGCCCCAATCGGAGCGCCAGATTGAGCCAGCCTAGAATGAACATGAGGCCTCCAAAGGGTGTAATAGCCCCAAGGAGGCTGATTTGCATCAGGACAAGTGCGTAGAGGCTTCCACCAAACACGATGCATCCGAAGAGGAACATATAAAGCGAAGCGCGCGGCATGCGGAACGTCGGCAACGAAAGAACCGCGCCGGCCAAGGCGTGAATGAGAACATAGAGTGTTGCCGTCTTCCAGGTTTCCAATTGAGCCGGAGTGCGTGATTCCTTCAAGGCATGCGCACCAAAGGCTCCGAGCCCAACCCCGATGCCCATAAGCCCCGAAAAAGCCCTTGCAAGCCAAAAGTCAGATGGACTGTGTTGATCTGTGGATTGATTTTGCATGTGTACTCCCCAAGTTGAGTTGATTTTTTTGCCCCCTTTTCCCCCTTGCCGCAAGCGGGTGTCCGTGTTTTTATGGTGAAATCGAATCGATGGAGTGCATTTGCATGGGCAAGTCGTTTGAGTTTTTCATGGCACAGACCATGCGTCTTCTTGAAAACAAAAATCTGCGCAACCAGATGATGAAGTTTGTTGTCACCGGCTTTTGTGGATTGTTCACCGATGTGAGCATTTATCGATTGTTGGTGAAGACGGGTATTCACGTCACTCCCGCAAAGGCGCTGGGATGCCTCGCCGGAACCGTGGTGGTTTTTTTCATCAATCGGGCCTGGACGTTCTCGGCGCGGAATGGCTCTGCTGCGCAGATTTTTCGTTTTGGACTTCTCTATGGAACTACCATCATGCTCAATACGACTCTCAACACGATTGGCCTGAAGTTGCTTCCACATCCGTGGCAATTGTCATTTGTATTTGCAACCGGTGTCACCACCGTGATCAACTTTCTGGGCTCAAAATTTGTTGTTTTCAAACCCCGTTCTGCTGTGTTCATCGAGACAGCGGATGATCAAGATTTCTTCGATGACTCACCAGATAAAGTGGTCGCGCCTTGATCTCATCATAGATCCGCGCAACGTATTCACCCAAAACACCAACACTGATGAGAATGGCTCCACCCACCAGGCATGTGATGGTCATAATGGACGCCCAACCACTGCTGTAAGGCACGTTTGCATCCTTCACAAAGAAGTGAATGAATGCGACGACCAGTGCGTAGAGTCCGGCAAGAAAGCCGACAAAAGCAGTGACAAGTCCCAAAACAAGGCTTGCGCGCAGCGGCAACGGACTGAAGCTCAGGGCTGCCGTCCATGCGAATTTGAGCATTTTGCTGAGTGGATATTTTGTTTCTCCGGCAGCACGAGCATCACGTTTGTAGAAGACTGGGATTTGGGCAAAACCAACCCAGGCAACCATACCGCGCAAAAAACGATGAGTTTCGCGCATTTCCTTGAGCGCGTCGAGACACTCACGTGAAAGAAGGCGAAAGTCGCCTGCGTCCACCGGCAAGTCTGCGTGAACGAAACTTCTCATGAGCCGATAAAATGCCCAGGCCGTCACCCGTTTGAAAATGGTTTCGCCGCTCCGAGCTTCACGTTGTCCGTAAGCAACATCGTATCCTTCACGATATCGGGCGAGCATTTCGTGAACCACATGCGGCGGATCCTGCAGATCGGCATCCATGATGACAACGGCATCGCCCTTGGCCACATCGAGCCCTGCGGTGACGGCGGTTTGATGACCAAAGTTGCGGGCAAACCCAATCAATTTGATGCGCTGATCAGAGCGGGCCCATTCATCCAACAGCAACAGAGTTTGGTCGCGGCTGCCATCATTCACAAAAATCACTTCACAAGGGCAGGGGAGCGTCTGCATGAATTTTTCGAGTTCGCGCCGCAGAATCGGAACAACCTCTTGTTCGTTGTAACAGGGTATCACCAGCGACAGCAGGGCAGGATTCTTGCGTGGTTGAAGTAGATGTGCGGTTTTCGACACGAACTCAAGCTCCGGTGGTTGGTATTCAATCAAAGATCTTTTCAAACAGGTCATAATGCTGATCGGTCATGCCCAGTGTCGAATAGGTTGCGCGCGCAACCGTGTTTTTCTTGTCGACGTACAATCGCAATCCCAAGGCTCCCCGCGTGCGGGCCCGTGCAGCGGCAAACACGTACATCCAGCGGAACAATCCATGCCGGCGCTGAAGTTGTTCAATATAGACGCTATGGATCCATTCAAAGTTTCCGTTGCGCCAGTCGCTCCATTCGCGCTGCAGCAAAAGGCACCCGACGGGTACAGATTCTGAGGTACCATTTATTTTTTCGGCAACGAGATATTCGCCCTTTTGAGGATCCTGCAGCACGGCTGCAACTCCACGCCTGACGACATCGGGCACAAGTTGCATACCCTCAGACTCCATCGCCATTGAGATCTGCGATTGGGCTATAAATTCGATGTCCTTGGCTGTCGCTGTTCTCACCAAGCAGCCTTCAGGTCGGTTGGACGTGTATCGCGAAAATCGAAAACGGAGTTCCGACTCTTCGCCAGCGGTTTGTTCTGCGAGTGTGAACAAGTTTTCAAAACAGGGGAAAAACGCATCACCATCAAAGTTGGCATCGATGTGGGTGAGTTCCAGAACATCGGCAATCGCCAAAGATTGTGCGTAGATTTCTGCACCACCGATGACATAAAGGCTTTCATTTTCAACGGCAGAATTTTTCTTGAGCAATTCAATGGCCGACCAAAGATCTCCACACCAGAAAACCTGCTCGGGCCAACGTTCATC
>JBDLRR010000280.1:0-5511 GCA_039799985.1 Pseudomonadota bacterium
ATGGTTCGTTGGACCCAAAATTGCAGAGGATTTTATTTTGGGCCAGTCGACCAAGGATATTCAAATTCCGGATTCTCCCGCAGAGGGTGTGGCGATTCCGATGAACGTTTCGCAAAAGATCGAGGCCGACACCCTTGCATTGGATCTGGAAATTGAAGGTTTGTATCCCGAGGAAAATGAATTCACTTTGCGCATGCCGAACGGAGAGAAGCTGACCATCGATGTGGCGGGATTGTTTGAGCGCGGATCAAAGGCCACGGCTCTCATCAGCCTGCCTAAACGAATGTCATTGTCAGGTAATTGGACTTTGAACATCCGCGACACCCAGGAAAACGACACGATCGTGCTCAAAAGCTATTCATTGCGGTCTCCGATGGCAGAGCAGGTTGCCTGTTCGCGATAAGTAAGTTTGCCAACCCTTACGCCTGCTTGCTGCTCCGGGACAACCCGGGGCTTTTTTTTCAACTTTTACGGAATGTTCTTGACCCACGTAGGAGTCTATGGGACCCAACCTGGACTCTGGCAGCAAAAGGTGCTGCTCGGGCTCATCACCCAGGTTCATTTCAGTTCTGAATGAACTTCTAAGAAAGAACATTTGTGAGCACAATTCAAACTGCCAACGACAATGTCGAAATGAATTCCCTTCCGTCACGCAATTCTGATGGCTGGGAAACGTTTGATGAATTGCCTGCTCAGTTGCGGGAGGTTCTTTCTGCCCAAGGAATCACCCGACCCACAGTGATTCAATCCAAGGCTATTCCCGCTGCACTTTCCGGACGAGATGTGCTCGCACAGTCAAGCACCGGATCTGGCAAGACCCTGGCATTTTCATTGCCTGTTGCATTGAAGCTTAAAAAACACGGTGGTTTGAGGGCTCTGATATTAACCCCTACCCGCGAGTTGGCGACTCAGGTTGCGACAGTTCTTGATTCAACGCTTTCGTCGCTTCGATTGCGCACACTCGCCATCACGGGCGGCTCCAGCTACTCCAGACAAAAACGTGCCCTTCATGAAGGTGTGGATATTGTTGTTGCCACGCCTGGTCGTATGAACGATTTGTTGGCGCAAGGCTCGCTTTCTTTGGAAGCTGTGCAATGTTTTGTTCTCGATGAAGTCGACCAGATGTTGGATTTTGGCTTCAAGGAAGACCTTGAAAAGATCCGTGCTCAGCTTCCTGAATCGGTTCAGACACTTTTTTTCTCTGCAACTCTGAGCCACGACATTCGTTCCATTGCACGCAAGTTGCTCAAGAATCCGCTTGAGGTAAACATTGTCTCTCAAACCGGACAGTCGCCATCCACCATTCGTCATGCTTACCTTGAAGTGCGCGGTCATGCGGAACATAAGGCGTTGATCAACGCGTTGCTTTTCCACAATCCCACCCAGGCCATGATTTTCTGCAAGACCCGACAGGAGTGTGCCGATCTGAGTGGCGCTTTGCAGCAGCGTGGATTCGATGCAGCAGCTCTGCACGGTGACCTGACTCAAGTGGAGCGAAACCAAACACTCGAAAAATTCCGTGAAAAGAAACTCAAGTTTTTGATTGCAACGAACGTCGCTGCACGTGGAATCGACGTCCAGGATTTGCCGCTTGTGGTCAATTTCAACGTTCCATTCGACGTCGAGAGCTACACTCACCGCGTTGGTAGAACGGGTCGAAACGGCGCCGAGGGTCAGGCATGGACAATTGTAACTCCTTCGTCATGCCGTGCATTTGAATCAATCATGAGGCAGCTCAAATTGAAGCCTCAGCTGATTGCTGTTCCCAATTGCGCTGAAGTGATCAATCGCTGCACAGAAGGAATTCTGCAGGCACTGAAAAATCCTGTGACCGGAACCAAGAGCAAAACCATTTCCAAGGCGCTGGAGCGTACACTTTCGCTTTTGAGCAGCGAAGAAAAAGATGCGATGCTGCAAGAGATTCTTGCTCGCCAGCTGGAAAAATTGGAAGTTTATTACCACGACGATCTCATCTGTCATAAGCCCATTGTCAGGCTCAATGGAGATGGCGGCGAAGCGTTTTCATCGAAAGAGAAACGATTTGGTGGACGTCGGGAATTTTCTGACCGCGATAACCGCAAGAGCCGCGGTGGATTCAAGCCGGGCCAAAAATTCAACGGCCCTGGCAAATTTCAAAAGGCAGACGCTGGTAAAAAAGACCGGAACGGGCGATTCGGCAAACCACCATCAGCTCCGGTCGCGCGGAAGTCCCGCCCTCACAGTGAAGCGCTGAGCTGAAGTTGCTTGGCGTCGCTTTGGCCAAGATTCTTGCCCTCGCCGTCAATTGATTCGGCGAAGAGGTGCGAGATACCAGCAAGCTCCGACGTCGGAATTTGTGCGCTGACGCGGCCGTCTCCGGCATTCAGGTTGATTGTATTCAAGAGCTTTGATTGTGCGACCGAACCGGAGCCGTTGATGCGAATGGACTTGCCGCAAGGACGTTCTTCACCCGAGAGCGGTCGCGATTGAATGGTAACGTTCACCTTGTCTGCAGTTTTGGAAACGATTGACAAAAAGACTTTGCAGTTCTGGTTGTCAACGGGTGTTTGACTCGATTGCGTGAAAGCCTGAGTTGAACTTGAAGTGCAGGAAATGCTTTCAATGCTGACGCGTGCAACACCAGCAGAAACAACTCCCAATATTTTTGCAGCTCCATAACTCAGGTCAAGGATGCGATCTCCAGCATAGGGGCCACGGTCATTGACACGCACTTTGACTGATTTCTTGTTGGAGAGGTTTGTGACCATCAAGCACGAACCCAGTCGCAGTGTCCTATGAGCCGCGCTCAAGCCATAGGCATTGAAGACTTCGCCGCTCGCAGTCCTGCGGCCATGAAATCCATCGCCCACGCCATAATAAGATGCCCAGCCAGATTGGCTGAATCCACCTGAAGCCAAAACGTCTGCTTCATTGTCTGATGAGTTTGAATTTGTTCCGCAGGCAGTCAATCCAACGAACACGACCGATGCGAAGATCGAAAAAACCTTGTTAAAAAGTTTCATAGTGGCTCCGTTCGAATTTGTGGTTCTCGGGATTTGCAGCAACCTGTGTGCCAAGGTGCATCATTCGGGTGAACTCAATTGGACATTAAATTGTTTTTTGATTTCTGATTGTTGCTGATTCCAGAGGTTGCGATTCGAGTACTTTGGCATTGCTGCGGTGTGTTGATGGATTTGACACAGCGAGATTTCGAAAAACTCTTCGACAGCGGGATTCTAATTTACGTCAGTTTTATGAATTTAAATCCAAGATAATGATTTTATGAGGATTTACCTGCCTGAGTCTATTTGTGATGATTGGCTACCGAGTATGCATATGAGCTGGAGTGTTTGTAATGCTTGTCATCAATCACATTTCTATTGTCTTCGCGTGTGCTTTCATTTGGGCATGCGGTGCTGGCAAGTCGACAACAACCTTGAACCTTGTTTCAAACCAGAATTCGTCTGCGACAGCTCAAAAAGCCGAATACAGCGGCAAGAGTGGAGTTGATGCGGAGAAGGAATGCCCGACAATCGATGTTGCGGGTTCGAACTTGAATGTGAAGTTGTCTTCAGGATGCGCCACCGCGGTGGTCGTGCGTCCTGTGGGTCTGCCAAGCTCGGCTGATGCGAGTGCGAATCGACCTATCACTCCTGTTGGCGGTCAAACCTCCAAGAGCAGCGAAGATGACAAAGACCACCAGCCCAAGGCCGATGGGATGAAGGACGACAAAGATCAAATGGCTCCAATTTCTGGATTGCCAAAACAGCCCAAAGTCGATGATTCTGAAATGCAAAAAACAAGCACAGATCCGGCTCGGTCCCCGACCAGTACGACAGGAGGAACGAGCGCGAGTGGAACTTCTACGTCTACTGGAGAATCTCAAGATGATAGCAGAAAGTGTTCAACGGTTGTGAATTCAACGAACATTGAAGCACAACCGAGTGCGACGTCTGTGTGTACCGATAGTACAAACATGACCGACGAAAATTTGCACTGAGTCAGTCTTGAGTTGAAGATTCTGACCCGTTTTCTTCTGCGGGTGGAAGACCTGCTTCCACGTCTTCGCAGTTTTCATTGGGTGTGCGCAAATATCCGGCTCCCTGTTCGTAAACCAGCTTGCCCCCCAAATGTCCGGTCCAAACAAGCAATCCAACAGTTGCAGCTATTGCGAGAATTTCTGCTAGCAAAAATCCACGCACCAGGTTTCTGAATCCATTGGGTGCACGCAACACAGATTTCTCGATTTTATCCTTCAAGCGTCTTGACAAAAACAGACGGACAGCAGCGATGCTGAGAGCAGCCCATGTAAAACAGAGGGAATAGAGCGCAAAATCGGCGTGGTCGTGAGTGATCGTCGGGTCGCAGATGATCCGGTTGACAACATGTTCAGCTTCTTCGCCCGACAAATAGGCTGCAATCATGCCCAGCGAGCCGAGTATCCATGACCAAAGAAAAATCCAGCGCAGATGTTTTCCAAAATCGCGATTCTCGACAAACAAAAGGAGCAGTCTTGCAAGTGCACCCGTCAGCAATAGAGCGATTGGAAAATGCACGAGCAGAGGGTGGAAAAGCTCAACCCTCTGCGGAATCAATTCGTTCATTCGAGAATCTCGGCCTTGGTCGGGTTCAGTCGTTTACCTTTTTGGGTGTAGGTCACCTTGACCTTCTGGCCTTCCTTGAGAGCTTCGAAGCCAACACTTTGACCAGCTTTCATGAATTGAGCATTTTCTGAAAAATAAAACTCCATCTTCTTTCCACCATTGGCTGGAGTCACATAGATTTCCTTCTTTTTGACGACCACCTTTTTGATGCTTCCTTCGACAGTCAATTCCGTTGCGGCGGGACTTGCCGGAGCAGCTGCTGAAGCCGTTGCAGCGGGGGTTGGTGCAGTATTGGCATGTGCAACAGAACTTACCGCCACAAAACAGGGAACGACAAATGCAATCAGTTTGATTGTCATGTGGAACCTCGGCAAAAAAGAAAATCAAAACTTATTATCGACTTTTGTGAAACCCAAGATTTGGGCTTTGAATCAGTGACTTAGTCGACGCTGTCGAAATTTTCAACAGTCTGAAATTCAAATTTCTGCCGAAATCATTGATCTTTTTATGGCATCCAAATTGCTTTTTCATGGTTGGACTTTTTGGAACTCGGGGGAGGCTTCCGTGAAGTTTGGCAGAATTCAGATGTCGGTTTTATTTACATTATTTGCCGCATGCCATCCGATGATACTCACCGGCACGGATTCGGGTACACAAGCAGCGCGAACTGCTCAGTCGCCACTGCCAATCAGTGGGATTTGGAAGGCCACAGAGGTTTGGGGGTCTCAGACCAACGATGCGGGCGAACGAGTTCCCCTTCATGCAAAATCAGACAAGCTCAATGCAGATACCTGGCGAGTTTTGATGGATATCGATCCCAAAGGCGGAGGCCTGATTCGTGGCTTGGTTGCTTGTCGGGGCCCTGGCGAGGCGACTTCGACTCCAAATCGTGTCAGACCACAAACCGAACTCAATGCCTTGTTTGGTG
>JBDLRR010000281.1:0-2773 GCA_039799985.1 Pseudomonadota bacterium
CTCAAACTGCGAATCAAACTGTTGTTGCGTCAATCCCTGAACCGACGAACCAGCGTTAAAGCTGCGTGGCTTACAGGAGTTTTGCAAAGCAAATGCAAACAACAAGCCTGTCAGGGCCAAAGCCCGCGCTTTCAGTCCTGATCGAAATAATGAATTCCGGCTGGACGACATCAAAACCTCCAATGTTGTCGACAAATTTCACGTACAGAAAGCTTAGCAAAGCCGGGCGGATGTTCCATGTCAGTGAAATGAACAATGGGTCAAAAAAGTCTTTTGAATATCCAAGATCATCTGGATTTTTTAAGGCCGCCAAAGGGATATGCTTCAGACCTGAACAAGCACCCGCGGACAGCGCATTCTGACGCAAGCTTCGGCCTTTCACATTCGCCAAGGGGTACGTTATGAAGCAAGTCGCCGTGTTGACAGTTGATCACACAAAGGCCCGTTTTATGCTCCTCAGGTCTGCGGAGCGCCCACGGGAACAATGGAGCCCGGTGCTTTCTTCGATTGAACTGTTCATCAACAAACATTGGCTCGACCAAAAGAACGAAACCCTCACGGGCGGCAATCGATTTTCATACCATGTTGGCTTTTCGGGGATGGCCCAGACGATGCATGGCTACGATGATCACCTTGCGCGTCACCAACACGAGATCATCAAGAGATTTAGTCGCGAGGTCAGCGAAAGACTCGGCAAGTTCCTGGCCGAGCATCACGCAGAGCAACTCGTCCTTGCCGCTGATCGAAAAATTCTTGGGGAATTGCGGGAACAATTTCCTGCAGATCTGCGTAAAAAAATTCGTTGCAACGAAGTCGGCGCCAACCTGACGAATCTCTCGCCGGTTGCACTGCATCAACACCTCTCCAAACTGGGATTGCTTCCCGCGCGCAACCCGCCAGACAATGTTCAAAGCGAGTCGTTCGCCCGCTCCGGACAGTGGCGCCGAAGAAGCGTACCTGGGGAGGGACGTGAAATTTCGAGCACGGGTGAAGCATCCGGCGAATAGGCCAATGATGCAATTGACTCAATTTTACATACAAAACAACAGGCCGTCATGATTGGATATTTTAAAAAAAATCTCAATTTTATTGAACGAATTCCGAACCGACACCGATTGTCCAGCGATGACGCGGGAAATGGCCATGCCCAAGCTTGAGGGCCTGTCCAGGAAATTCTCGATCGCGGCAGACCTGGACACATGGGGAGGCTCGGACTTGACACGTTGGTGGAAAGACCTGGCACACACGATCCAACACTTCGCAAAAGCACCGCAGCAAATTGGTGCCATAGCACCGTCGTCGCGATTTCTGGCAAAAAAAATGATGAACTGCATTGACCAGCGCAAAACAAAAACGATTGTGGAATTGGGTGCCGGCACAGGGGCGATCACTCAGACGATGCTCCGTCACGTTGGTCAGGATGCAAAGATACTGATTATTGACCTCAATATGGAAGCCGTGGGTCTCCTGCGCGAACGCCTCAAGACAAACAACAACGTCGAAGTGATTTTGGATGATGCCGGCAATTTGCCTTCCATTCTGGCTCAACGCGGACTCTCTTCGGTGGATGCCATCGTTTCGAGCCTTCCTTATGCCAGCATGAGCCTGGACGTAACGCGCAGCATCCTCGAATCAGCCTCACAAACACTGGCCAATGAAGGCCACTTCGTCGCCTTTCAGTACACTCCGTTTTTAAAAAACACGTTTGCAGATTTTTTTGATATCTGCTCGGTCCGTCTTGAACTGCGCAATCTGCCGCCTGCAATTATTTACGATTGCAGGCCCAAGCAGAGCGCTGGAAAGAGGCGAGACCCAATGCGAAGTGCATCCTGAAGTCTAGGTCACAGGGAGCTAAATAAAGTATGAGCTTTCGAATCAAGACAATAAACCGAGGCGCTTCACTCGCCATGCTGCTTGTTGTAGGTTGCAAACCGACCGAGTTCCAGGCCATCGACAAACCTTCAAAAATTGCCAGCGTTGGTTTTCCGGTTTCGTGTGAACAGGAAAAAAACAAAGTTGCAGTGCTTAAATCAAGCGATACGAACATCATCAATCTTGCCAAGAACTGCGTCTCAGATGGAAAATCAGAAAAAACACCGACCGATATTGTGTTTGTTGTCGACATCACTGCAAGCATGGATGACAGTCTGAATACAGTCAAAAACGGTGTGGAGCGCTTCGCCTATCAACTGCGACAAGACAAAGGCTGGGACGCCCGTTTCGCTGCCATCGGATTCCGTGACCAGGTTGTTCAAACGATACCATTCACCGACGAAAAATCTCTTGCAGGCGTCACGCGCACCTGGATTGCCAATGGTGGCGAGGATCCCCAGGAAGCGGGCCAGGCTGCATTGGCGACAGCTCTGCAGCTGATTTCCAAAGATGCAGAGGAAAACAAAGCGCGCTCTTCTGCCAGCAAAATTGTTCTCTTCATTGGTGATGCCATAGGCTTTGCATTGAATGGAAACCACAAAGACTTTTCAACCACTGAATTGGAACAAGCCTTCGCGAGTGTATCACCCACAGTGAAATCAAAAATGAGATTTTACCACTCAACAGCAACACAAATTGAAGGTTGCGTGCTGATGACCTTGTTTGGTTGTGCAAAATTGGGCGTGAGCACAGAGTTGGCTGCCAATGGACAAATGACTTCCCTCGCGCAGAAAATTGGCTTGCCTGGCAAATCGTTTGCCTTTCCGTTCACAGAGTCGATCATGCTCAGCGAGTTCATCGATGAATTTGTTCCAGGAAAATCCTGTTCCCTCAGGAGTTC
>JBDLRR010000282.1:0-3250 GCA_039799985.1 Pseudomonadota bacterium
ATGAGCACGGCACCCGAGATCCAACACAAGATGAATGCTTCGAGTCCGCGCGAGAATGGCGTCACCTGACGCAGGGTCGTTGCATGTGCACGCTGGGGTGACTGATAAGTGGTGGGAAGCTTTTCTATCGCGATGAGCAACGGCACCAGGGCCACGGGAATCACCCAGGCCCATGGAGAGTTGACCGAAAAAAACCGAGGGAAGCCCACCGACGTCAAAACTCCGCTGACGATCGCTGCCAAAATACTCCAAAACTTGTGGGATCTGAACATGGTTGGCTTTCAAGTTGAGGGTTTGAGAAAATTCTTCCTATATGTAACATGGTGGGATTGGAGGTCACAATATGGGGATATGCAACTTCGCACCGCATTTTGCTCGTGCACGATCATTCTCATTCCTGACGTCGTTTGTTTTGGCGTCAATGGCAGCATCAACTGTGTGTCTGGCTGCAGAGCCTGAAGTGACGTCTGAAGCGAATAAAAAGCCCACCGACGGTGCGGCATCGGTTGGCGAAAAAGGAGGCCAGACCGACAACCTGCAAGGACAAAAACCGCAGGTCGAGTTCGCCAGCATGCGCTACGATTTTGGCGACATCACCCGTGGGCAGAAGGTGTCGTTTGCATTCGAACTGCAGAATGTCGGCACTGGAGCGTTGCAAATTCGCTCGATTCATTCCGCCTGTGGCTGTGTCAACACGCGGGTCGAGCCCAAGGATGTTTTCATGCCTGGCGAGAAGGGCAAGATCTCCTTTGAATTCGATTCGTCGCATTTCGCAGGGCCGGTCGTCCGCACTCTGACTGTGGACACAAACCAGACCCGCAATACGACCCAGACACTCACGTTTTCTGCAAATATCCGCGAAGAGATCAAGGCAACGCCGGCTCTCTTGGGAGTGGGTGAAATTCTGCCCGAGTACAACAAGGCATGGCTGATTCCATTGCCGACAGGTTTGCGTGCCACCGGCAGCGAGCCCGAGACGATTCCGGCGGGCGCTGAAAAGGCAGGAGTTCCGGCAAACATTCTCTCCCAGCTGAAAGAAAACGGCGAAGTGAAACCCGTTTATGTGACGACCAGTCACCCTTCCATCGGGGCCGAGATTATCCCGCCTGCCGCCAAGGGCAAAGACTATCAATTGAAGGTCGTCTTCAAAGGAAACTTGCCGATTGGTCCGCTGCGCGAAAAGGTCAGCGTGTGGAATTCATCGCGCCATCTGAAGGAACTGATCGTTCCTATTTATGGTGACGTGGTTGGGCATGTGAAGCAGAGCGCAAAATACATCGAGTTTGGTGTGGTCACCCGGCCCGAGCCTGTGAAAAGAACACTGACACTCAGCTCCGACCGCAAAGATTTTGTGGTCGAGAGCGTGACAGCCGAACTGCGCAGAACAGACTCGCTCGAAGGCGTTGGTATTGCGGACGTCTTGAAATATTCAACCGCCCGCACCGCTGCCGGAACTGTTCTCAACTTTGAGCTGCGCTATCCGGAAAACATTTCGTCGTCAGGAATGCCCATCAATGCATCGGGTGCTTTTATTGTGAAGACAAATGACCCCGACTACAAAGAATTGAAAGTTCCATTTTTCGGAGTTCTGCGCCGGGAGTCGACTCGATGAACGAAACAGCACCTCAAGCAACGCCGACGCCGGTCACTCAGTCTCTCACCAAAGTGCATAAGGTGGATGCAATTCCAGAGAGAACATTTTGGATTGGGCATATTTCTTTCAGCATTCTTGCTGTTGTCAGTTTGCTGATTATCATCTTGGTCCGCGGACCTCGTCGGCGAGACGCCATGCTCAGCACCAGCGGCTCAGAAGGAAAGGATTGAATCGTGGGACTTTTGGACACCTGGCGTGGCTACCGTGCCACTCAAAAAAGCAAGTCGTTTGAAAAAATGGGCGACGTGCTGAAAAATCAAATCACCACAAAAGAGCAGCGCTGGGAAGCCATCGAGGGACTCGCATCGGGTGGAGATTTTGCGTTGGCTGCCCCGCAGCTGATGAAAAGATTTGAGCTCGTTGTCGATCACGGAATTGTCGACAAACGCGAAAAAGATCGGGTCATGGAAATACTCCTTGAGCACACCGAGATTGCTCGACCGCTGGTTTGCGAAGCAGTCCGCACACAAAAGAGAATTTCCTGGCCCGTCAAGTTGGCCGAAAAAATGCTCTCTTCTGAAGATTATCTCAAACTGTTGCTTGACAGTCTGAACACCGAAAACATCCTTTTTGATGAGACGCTGCACGAGCGGAATATCGAGCTCCTGTTGGCCCTCAAGGAACGTTCGGACACTCGGATAGTCGAGCGGACTCGTCTGCTCGTCAAAAGCCGCGACGAGCAGGTCCGCATGGCCGCCCTGGAGTGCCTCGAGGAACAAGCCCGCGAACACAAAGAGGCCCGCGACTGTCTGCTGGCGCTCTTGGCAGAGCCCCTGACCGATGATAACTCACGCTTTGTTGGTCTGGTCAAAGCCATCGTTACCCGAAACAAGTGGGAGACGGCCAGTCCACAGTAAGGACGAGCCAATATGCAACGAGCCCACAAAAGCCCATTTCTCAGGGGGCTGGGACACCTGGCCCTGGTGGTTGATGACCTTGAAAAAGCACGATGGTTTTATGCCGACGTGCTGGGAGCCGATGTTGAACCCTGGCGCGGGACTCAGCTCCTGATTCATGTGGGCCCCGACCTCATTGTCGCCAAATTGTCGAGCGATGCCATCGATCAAGATCGCCAGTCCGGGCCTTTTGGCCGCCAGGTTCTCGATCACTTTGGATTCATGGCCGACAGCCCATCTCAGGTGGATGCTCTTGCTCAGCGTGTCCGCGAGGCCGGTCTGACAATCATCAAAGGCCCCTATGATCGTTCCGATGGTCGCAGCCTGTATTTTCGCGACCCGTTTGGAAACCTCATTGAATATTTGTTTTACAAACCCAAGTGACGATTCAACCCCATCGATTTGCGGAAATTGAATTTTTACTGGTTATGATGGTGAACTGAACTCTATGACAAACGAACAGATTATTATTTTAGTTCTTTTTGCGCTGTTGGTGGGTGTCGGTGCTTTTATGCTCGGCAAGCGCAGCGGCAGCAATCAGTTGCCCAAGCCGTTGCCATCCAAGAAAGAGCAAAAGCAACAACCGGAAGTCTCTGTTGAGCAACCAAAACCCCAAGATCGATCAGACGCCGCGCGTCAAAGTGCATTGGCGACGCCGGTCAACCTGCCTCCACAACCCGAAGTCGCAGGTGAGGCGCAA
>JBDLRR010000283.1:0-8179 GCA_039799985.1 Pseudomonadota bacterium
GGAATGGCACTGTACTTCACCGCCGTGTTGCCAAGTGCATATGCCGACATGCTCCAATATCTGGACTCAGCGGGATCAGCAGGCTTCATATTCTTGATGGTGCGGAAAATTTTAGCCGTTCCCCAATGACCAGCAAGATAAATCGCTTTCCACTTCTGTAACGAAACATATTCCTTGATGTTGGGAACCAGAAAAATGGGAAAATTCACCACGAGAAAATCTTGCGTCTGCTCGTTGCGCTCATCCTCAAGCAATTTTTCCCCTGGCACGTTCATCAACTTGATTGCCATTCCAAGCGAGCCACTTTTTGTGTCTGGATTTTTCTCGCCCGAGGCAGTGGAATATCTTATCCAAGCAGGAAAAGATTTGGGCTCGGAAAAAACGCCTTGTCGATATTCTTTTGCCAGTCCATCTTTCACAGTAAAAGTGGCTCGCAAACAACCATGTGCCTTGGTATGCGCATCCCGCCCAGCTTTGCCAAGCGATTTTTTTGCATTTTCAACACCCTCTTCAGCTAGCTTGACTGCTTCTGCAACGTGCTTTTCTTCGCTCTCAAACACCCTCTCCAATGGGTGAAGTTCTGAGGTGGCAGTTGCCGAGAATGCTTCACTGTTGAAGGCACGCGGCTTGCATGATGCTGCGGCAATCATGGGAAAAAAGATCAAAAAACTGAATTTCATTGCATCCCCAATCTCTGCTGTTCAGAGAGTCTTCAAATATTCAATCAGCGCCAATTTGTCCTCAGCACCGAGTTCTGTTCCCCAGGTATGTCCGGAATTTCTGTTGCCGCGAATACCTGTGCTGAAGGTCTCTTTGCCGTAAACAAAGCTGGCACTGTCTGCGTATGAATACCCTACCGACTTTGGGTCCCATTGAAGCGTCCCGGTTGAAAAGCTCTTGATTCTCTCGTCTGGCTTCTTGAAGAATTCTGAGAGAGTCGGAATTGATCCGTTGTGAAGATAGGGTGCAGAGAAGGCGATTCCCACCAATGGACGTGCCTTATAGACACCTGCATTGAAGTCGGTCGATGGCTCCTGATATGAGGAGTACTCCGCTTTCTTTTCGTCGCTGAATTTATTGACGGTAAACCATTTTTTGACCGCAAGAAGATTTATCAAACCGAGAAATTTCAGCGCTGACTTTTTTTCATTCGGGTCGAATCTATCGAAGAATGGCTCGTTCTTGTTGACAAGCACATCGTAAATTGAACTCAAATGGATAGGCAACGATGACGCCGGCGTCCGGGCGCCATGTTCCTCAAGAAATGCCGTGTCGGTTTTGACCACCTCGGGCGAGATCCTGTTCACACGCAAAAACCTCTTGCCGTATCTGTTTGGACTGGTCAAACTGTCAGGGTTGTTCTTGTCGGCCTTCACGTGACACGATACGCAAGCAAACGTGTTGCCATTGCCATCACTGAATTGCTTTCGCGAATACACTTCTTCGCCCTTGCGCACCAGATCCTTGTCCAAACCACCGAGCAGATCTTCGCTCCACTTCGGAGAGGGCATGTATTTCAATGACTCTTCGAGACGATGAAGCTTGTGCAGGTCGGCGCTGATGTCGAACAGCTTGTGCGGCGCGGCAAGCGTGGCAACATCGTTCCAGTTGAAACCTTTGTCTTTGTTGTCAATGAGTCGAAGCTGAATGCGCCCGTAAACACCAAGCACCTCACCGAGATTTCGGGTGAGCGGATTGCGGGCCAAACAATTGGTTTGAACGCACTCGAAGTCAGGAACTTTCCACAGCGTGGGAAAACTGATGGGCGCTGCCGGAAAACGAGCGTTCACGTAATGTCCGTTTTGATCTTTTTCATTCAACTGCGCATGGTCAACAAGAATTTCGTTTAGGATTTGAGTCACTGCATCCAAGCGCCCGTGACCACCAGCAACCTTGGGTGTATTGCGCGTCATCCGCTCAGTGAAATACTCTAAACGCTCTTCGAAATCTTTTTTCAGCAGCTTCAGATCCTGTGCATAAGGTGACTTCGGATTGAACTGACTGATTCGTGCTTTCATTGCCTCGAGACGCCCGGGACTCTTCTTGACTGCCTGCAATGCTCTCAGAAATGCGACGTTATACTTATCCAGATTGACCAAAGGCTGACCGCCGTCAATGACGACCCTTGTCTTGCCCGCTTGGATTTCTCCGGTATGGCAGGCCGCACAAGTGAAACCCATGGTCATTCTGTTGTCGTTTCTGGTATCTGGTTCCTGAACAAAGCCCAGGGGCAGGCCAAAAAGATTATACTTCCCTTCATCCTGTCGCGGTGGATAAACCCAACCATATTGCTTCAGGTTTTGCTTGTCTGAAAAGAGTTTTCCGCCCTCCTCTGTTTCAAGACTCCTGAATATGTCTGTTGGAATCACCAGCGAGCCCTGAGGTGTCAGGTACCACCAGTTCTTTTGGATCTCACTGCCCCACTCCTGCAGCCATCGTTCCGCCGCAACACCGGCGGCCTGCGTATCGTTGTTGAAGGTACGGGGCTTGCAGCCGACTGCAGCCACAAGAGCGAAAAGCAACGGGATCTTCATCCAAACCAACATGCCATTTCCTCCAATTCAGGATTCAAAAAACAAATGCAACATTTGATTCTTGGTGGTTTATTTTTGATCTGGAAGGGAGAAAGATGCACAGAGGTGCCTGTTATCGCCTCTGCCGGCTGCAAGACTTGCATCGAATATTTCCCGTGATGACTGAATCTGCTCTACATTTGGCATCCTCAGCGAGCAAATCTGTTCTCAAACGCCACGGCGCGATTCTTTTCGAATTATCATAAGTATCTGAAATATATATTTAAATTCAATTTACTTAATATTCTTTAAAAAAATACCGATACAGTCGTGTTCTTCATCCGACAACTAACGGGTCGCCTGGATATCTGCTTTTAATTTTAGATTTTTGGGGGCTTGGTATGAATTATATTTTTAATTCTGCAGTTCTGACGTTTGCAACTGGAACAATGACTCTTGCTGCCTGCAAGCAAAGAACACTTTCAGAAACCAATACAACTGCAACACCTAGCGCAGTGCACTTCAATTCCGAATTGGTGAAAAACTTACCCAAGCTCTCGGCAAAGACAGTTGAAAAGTTCTTTTCCGTTATCCGTGATGTTCAGATTACCGACGTCTACGATGATAATTACCGCTTCTACATTCCTTGGGGGTCTATCAGCGAGAATTGTAATCGACGCGCATCCGCCGTGGACTACGTCATTGCCAGACTTGTCGACAATCCAAAATTGACGGCAAAGGAATTGACCCTTGATTCCGCAGAAGCTCAGAGATTCCCAAAATGGGCGTCAGAAAGAAAAATGACTTCGGCAAATGTGCTAGTCACCGGCCCTCTCAACATTCAATACAAAACCGTGATTTGGAATAAAGACTTTTCAGGCACCACTCGAGTTTCAGAAAGAAGCGACCTTGTTGCGTGGGACAAACATGTGGCATCGGTAGTCAACCTGGAGGGTGAAATTGTGGTGCTCGACCTCTCGGTCTCACCCAACAAACCAATTGCGGTCAAAGATTGGATCAACAAAGTTGCGCACAAAGATGCGGGTTGTCCTGAAATCAGCCGCGACGAATTCCAAAAGCGCAACAGCTATTGGTTCATGCGCTGGCAGTTCGACATGCCATTTCCAGCAACCAAAGAGCTTTGCGGTTTCACCTTCAATGGAAGTTTTGAGGTTGCCCCCGAATCAACAACGAAGGAAGCCGATATATCTAACATGTTTAATGGAATCCGCGGCCTACTTAAAACCAATTTTGCATCGATACCAGGCCACACTTTCAACAACATCACTCCCGTTGAACTCGCTTATTCGGGAGTACTCATCACAGACAACTTCGAAGCTGGTCGCAATTTTGGTGAGGAAGCGTTTTGCAAAGCCATGAACAACGGTTTGCGCTTCTGCAAGAAGTACCAATGAACCAAAGTCTAAGGCAGAGGCAAAATTGATTTCAGCATTGGGCCGAGGATACTTTGGCGAAAACGCTATCCATAAGGAGCTGACGTGCGAACCCTGGGCATCATCGGCGGTGTGAGCTGGCACTCCACTCTGCAATACTACAAACTGCTCAACCAAAGTGTCGCGCGCAATGTGGGGAAGAACCACAGCGCGCGGATCATCCTGAACAGCATTGATTTTGCCGATTTACTGACATGGCAACGGGACAAAAGCAACAAACTTCTGATCGATGCATTTGTTGCAGAAGGCCGAAAACTTCATGCGGCGGGCTGCGAGGCCTTTATTATTGCTTCACACACCCTGGGTTGGCTTGGCGAAATCATAGAATTGGAAACGGGAATCAAGCACATCAGCATTTACGATGCGCTGTTCAGAAAACTGAATTCTCTGAACGCGACCCGGGTGGGTCTCACTGGAACGCGATACACCATGCAGGATTCGCTCTACAGGGAGCGCTATCAAAAGGCAGGATTTGAAGTCGTAGCTCCAGACCAGCCACACCTCACAAGCACTGCTGCCATTGTTTACACGGAACTTGTCCATGGAATTTTCTTGCCTGAGAGCAAAAAAGTTTTCGGCGAATGCTTTCAGAATCTCATCGCCCGCAACGCCGACGCGATAGTGCTGGGCTGCACTGAAATCGGACTTCTTATCAGCGAGCGAGAGTGGCCAGTCATCAGTTCATACGAAAAAAAATCGGTGCCAGTGATAGACTTAATCGAGGCACACGTTCCAGAGTGCCTGTCCTGGATGCTCTCAACTTAAATGCATTTCGCTCTGTCCTTATCAAGCACAGCGCAACGGGCCCATGAGACAACATTCCCACGGGCCCGAACTTCAGCACGGCAGAACGCATCTAGACGTTCATGTCCGAATCCAACTTAGGACGAATCATGACGAGGATTCATAACGCCCCCGTTTCCTTCCTGTTAAGCCCTCCGAGGCACCTTCCCTCGGAAAAACAGGCGGTCCAAATATGGAGAGTGTGCCACCCGGGCTTTCTTTCCTCTCCTATGGTAAGTATTCGGCGCTTGTTGACCAGACTAAAGTTTATGTCACAAGTCATCAAAATAACCGATCTATTTTCTAGATCATTCACTCCGTAATCGCTCCGCGTTCAGCGCGCGGTTTGAGAAATGTCCATCGTTTTGGAAATTTTCTTGATTCATGTCACGATGCCGCGATTTTTCTCCAAAGTTGCGATTTTCGGACTGGGCGCTTCTGACTATCAATGATGATGATAGGAGAATCATATGAAGCTGAAGTTATTGGGCGCTGTGCTGCTGAGTTTTTGCGCCTTGAGTGCTTGCACAGGTGGCCTCAAACAGGGCAACAATGACGCGGATATTTCCTCTGCCAGAACATCTCCAGAAGACAATGCTGAGGAATTGAAGGTGGCAGTCGGGCAAGAGTTCGAAATCAAACTGGCCGGAAATCCCTCCACCGGATACGACTGGCTGATCTCCAAACTGGATGAAAACCTTCTCGAGGTCACAGGTAAAAGCTTCATTCCCGACACTGCGGCTGGTTCAGTGGGAAGCGGCGGCACTTCGGTTTTTACACTGAAGTCGTTGAAATCAGGTACGACTGAACTGACGCTGCAATACAAAAGATCATGGTCCGCTGACGTTTTGAAAACGAAGACCTACAAAATTAATGCGGCCGATGATCAAAGCTCAGACAAAAAACCATCCCTGCTTTGCCAGCTAAACCGATCCCAGAGTATCGCAATTTTTTCAGCCGATCGACAAGTCGAGTTCATTCATTTCCCACAGACAAAGATGAAGCTCGATTTGAAGAACTTCTCCACTTACCGATGCCCAAATTGCTTCAGTTTTGATGGCTCAACAGGCGAAATGCGGATCACTGGCTTCACACGCAGTGAATTCCGTGACAAAAAAGTTCTGACTCTGTTGTCGGCTGAAATTGACGGCAAGAAGCAGCCGGAAGTTGTCTGCAACGCCGCCTCCAATTGAATTGTCTTCAATTGACTTGCGACTGGCACGCCGTGATCGGCATGCTTGATTATCTGCTGAAGGTTGGTGAGATCACCTCAATACCAACCTATTTTTCAAGCGCAGCAAGAATGTCGGCTTCCAGTTTTTCTGGAGAAACGTTGGGGGCGTAGCGGCGGACCACATTTCCGTCTTTGTCGACCAAAAACTTTGTGAAATTCCACTTGATCATTTCTGTGCCAAATATTCCAGGTTCTGATTTCTTCAGAAATGAGTAGAACGGGTCTGCCTTTTCACCATTCACATCAATTTTTGCGAACAATGGAAATGTGACATTGAATTTATTTGAACAGAAATTTTTTATTTCTTCCTCGTTTCCAGGCTCTTGCGCTCCGAATTGATTGCATGGAAAGCCAAGAACAGCGAATCCTTTTCCGCTGAATTTTTCGAATAATGACTGAAGACCTTCATACTGAGGAGTGAATCCGCACTTGCTTGCCACGTTCACAACGAGAAGAACCTGACCCTTGAAATTGGAAAGAGAGACCTGCTCGCCGTTGATGCTTTTTACGGAATAGGAATGAGCTGATTCTTTTGTCATTAGGCATCTCGCGATGTTAAAGATTAAATTCAAAACACAGAGACAACATCGAAATGTTGATTTTTTTCTGAGTCACATTCCCATAAAAATCAAGGAAAGCACTCTGAATGTACTGGAATAAATTCTACTGATCAATATTGCTTTGATGGTCCCAGTCCAGACCCTTCTGGCGATGATTGTTTCAGGAGCGGATTTACTACTTTGGAGCGTTGCTCAGCAGAGACGTGTTTTTCATTTCGCAAATTGAGAGCAGAACCGTTTCTGTGGGTCTATCCGAAGCGCCTTCCAGTTCCATGCTGATAATCAAGTAATCTGCGCCCTTGGACTCGCTGATTTCGAGCGACTTCAGATTTGAGACTCTCTTCTGTCCATCCTTTGTCACGACAATCTTTTGGTTGTCCGCGATTCCAAATTTGGTTCCCTGCTTGAAGCGATTGTCGACGGTGCTGCTCGAAACAACCTGCGCATCTGAAACTTCAACCAGCCTGCTTCCGACAAAAGCGCGAGTCGGATCCTCAAGACTGATGTGCGCCGGAATTTCTGCGCGAAGGCTGATGGACGAGAGTGTCTGTTTGTCGGCTTTGACAGTGAGCCTGACCGGTGTTTTTACGTCCTGCCCAGATTTGTCGACGAGATGAGAGCCAGGTTCGTTGCAATCGACCACAAGATAGGATCCCATCCCACGGCTCGTGCTCTGTTGAGTGGATTCCATCGCTTGAGAGGTCTGACGTCCATCAAACGAGCAGGCAGAAAGCATAGCGGAAATAGTCAACACACAACTCAGCTTGAAATTTTCTGCTGCCATAAAAATTTTTTCCTCAAAATGTAGGAGCGAGCATTTATTATCACCGCTCATTGGGAAGGCAGCAAACGTTATGCCACGGGTGGTGTTTTTTAGAAAAACAAATTCTTACTTGTGTGTATGCCTAGACAGTCTTTTTTTACCGTCTGGCTTCAACTTCAGAGAAGCAGAGTGTCACCTATTGTCTATTCCTTGGACACCGACAAGGGTCAGCAATGAACTCTATCTACCTTAAATAAATCACATTAAACTTATCGATAAGCGGCACACTCATTGCTGCACCTTTTTTCCGACACTCTTGGCGTATGTCAACGACTGACTGGAATTTCTGCTGCCGGTGCTTCACTTTTGTTGATGGCATGTGGATCTCAGACCAATGAGGCAGATATCATGGCCACAAGGGCCAATTCTTCCTCCAGTGCTCGCCTCCAACTGACCGGGGAAGGCTGCTCCTTGGCGTCCAAAGCTTTCGCTCTTGACTCAGACTCGAAGCAGCTCTTGGACCTCACCTACGTCGGCAAGGACACTCAGAAACAAGAACTTGCGCTCAACCAACTCATGCAACTCGGTCACGTCAAGAATGACCTTCTTGATGGAAAGATTCTCGAGTCACAAAAGGTTGCAGACGGCCAGGTGGTAGTTGTCGAGGGACCTGTATTGCCGAAATATTCCATAAAGGCTCGAAAAACTGCCGAAGGTTTCGAAGTCGCCTACAGCGCTGAAGCACTCTTGAATCGCATCACAAGAGAATTTAGCTTGGTGAACATTACGATTTCCTACGACAAGAATAAAAAGCCGACAACCATCACCGTTCAGGATAAGAAAACCGGGCTTTTTGGAAAAACTCGCAATTC
>JBDLRR010000284.1:0-5375 GCA_039799985.1 Pseudomonadota bacterium
CGATCAGGCCGGGTCAGACCTTGACCTCGAAAACCTGCGCCGAGACAAGGATTTTGAAGCAAGATTGTCACAGCTGGGAATCAGCGTTCAGGCGAACGTTGCAAAGAAACAACCCACCAGCCTTTCAAACAATATCCCGCAGACCAGACAAACTCCACTCCAAAGAGTTCGTCCTGGCAAAGCAGAGTGATCGCCTCTTCAGTTTTGAACAGGAAAGGTCCGCATATCGATTTGAAGAGATGCACCTGTCGCAAGAGGCGCGTCAGCGGACTCTTTGCGGATCAGGAGGATTGCAGAATCTTCGACGCTTGTTGATGGCTCAAAGCGAATCACGTGCAGTTCTGAACCCCCAGGCCCTGTCAGATGCATCCCGATTTTCAGCCCCCAGGCAACCCCACGGTCGACTGTGACAAATCGCCCCTCGCGCTTGCTGATTTTGATATTTTTCTCGGACAACGGATGGAGCATCGAATTGAGCTCTTGACTTACAATCTCAGCGATTTTTTCGGGATGGAATTGAGATGTTTTCTCGACGAAAAGCTCTTTTGATTTGAGGGAAGAATTGAACGGCAACGCAATAAAACTTGCTTTGCCTGCGACCTGTGGCCATTTCTGGGGTTCTTTTGGACGAAAACCTTCCAAACGAATTCTGACTTGTCTGTGCCCCTTTTTCAAAACAGGCTCAACAGAGCTTGCCTTTGCAGACGTGATTTCGCCCTGTTTTTCTGATTTTTTAATCTCTTTGAAACAAGCCAGACCAGACAAATCCGAATGAACAACAATACCCTGTGAAGACAGCTTTTCTGCCAAGCTTGACTCGGTTGCCCAAGCCAAAGCTGGTCCCCAAAATCCGAACGTTTCAAGGGTCAGCCGAACTGGCGACTTCACGTTGTCGAACTTTCGGGTCGCTGCTTCCTTGATTTTGGCAACATCCATTCCCGACAGTCCCGACGGCAAAGCTGCCGACCACTCGCTTCCCCAGGCCGTGCTGCTTCCCAAAAGCTGGCACGTGTCTTTCCGAATCAAAACAGCGATTCTGGCCAGCTCGCCGCTTTCGAGTTTCGAACCGCCTGGAAAAACAAAATAGGTTTGCAGCAATCCATCAAACTGCTCTTGCCAATCGTAAAGGCGTGCGCGGCGAAAAGCTCCAAACTTGATCTCTTCACCCGGATTGGCGCTCCACATCTTGACGACACCGGCACGAAACTCGTCTATCGCCTTTTGATGTCTCACCAGTCGTTCGGCATCGTAGGGAACAACCTGGGTCGGAGGAACGAAAAGAACGGGCATCAGAAAAGAATTCCGAAAGCACCCGTCAATGCAAACGGCGCGCTGAAGTCGGTACCGCCGCGACCATCGCTTCCGACAATCGAGAAGTTTTTGAGCTGAAGATCAAACAAATATTTTCTCGCCATGAAAAAACGGCTTCCGAGCGCGAAGCTCGCCATGGGACTTGTTTGGCTGAGGGGAGTTGGACGTCCTTCGAGTCCGTATTGATTGGCTTCGGTCGTCCCGACGTCCTTCATGTTGACGGTCTTGCCGTTCTCGTCGACCAAAGTGTCTTGGAGGGGATAAAACTTGCTCATTGCGATTCCCGCTCCGGCACTCAGGTAAAAATCGAGATAAACTACCTGCGACAAAAAGAAGAGAGACTTTCCATAAACAGGAGTCCACTGGTAATTGGCCCCCACGATTGTGCCGATTTCGCGGATGGGCATGTAGGCTGCATTTTTTTGGAATGGTGCGCGCTTTTCGTAGTATTTTGGGTTCTGCTCAACTTTGGCCGGATTTTTTGTTTCTGCAGCAGGATCACCGTAGTCTTTGGGCAAGTCGGCCGCATCCTTGGGTGCAGTGCGCGGATCAGCAACCTGGGCGCACGGATAGACTTTTGGACTGTTGCGAAAAGCATAGTCTGTATCAAGATAAAAATTTTCCACACAGGTCCGATCCAGCTTGTCTGTGGAGGTTCCCAGAAGAAAATCCACGTTCAGAGCATGCCACTCGTCAAAGTGGTAGGTGGCCGAACCTCCGAACAAAAAGGTGTTCACAAATGACTGGTTGAGAATCAATCCACCGCCACCGTTGAGCTGAAAACGACCTTTTTTTGGATAAAACTTTCCTTTGACCACTTCATTTCCTTCAACCGACTTGCGGTAATCCGCACTCGCCTGCTGTGGAACAAAAGAAGACAGCAAACCCAGAACCAGCAGGAGAGTCGCCAACAATGGCCCCTTCTTGCTCCCTCCTGACTTGCCACCAGACGCACCGACTTTCGCATCCGCCGTGACACTTCCCGGTGTTTGAACCATGTTCAATGTCTGCGGATAAACTGTGTGGTGCAAAAAACGGAGTCCCATCACACAAGAATTACCGGCCTTGCCTCGCCCCATTGTCGGCATCAAAGGATGCAATTGGGTTGTTGGCTGGGCGTTGAGAACAAGCGGAACCACGCAGTGGCGACGAATGTTGAGGATGGTTGATTCATTTTGTGAAAACACCGAAACCGCCCGCGCACTCGCAAGATCATTCAGTGTTTGCACTGCTGCATCGATACTCTCCACCGGCACGATAGCAACATCGGGGGCAAAAAACGCGTTCGATGCATATACACTGCTGCTGATTTTTTCGTTTTTCATCAAGTGCACACCCGGAGAAACGAAATAACCTCCGCCCGGATTGTCGATCGCTTTGCCCCAACGCAAAGTCTCACCTGATTCACGCGCAGCAATTCCCTGGAAGCGCAAAAAGCGATCCCACGACGTCTGGCTGCACAACGGCCCCATGACGTGATGCGATGGATCCGCCAAATCGCTCTTGACTCCAATTGGCATCTGTTTGACCGATCTCACGAATTTGTCGACAAACGCATCCAAGATTCGATGATCTACAAATGCCAGGTTTGTTGATTCGAGTCTTTGACCCGCATCCAGGCAGGCGCCCAAAAGAACTTTTTCGACCGCATCTTCAAGATTTGCATCTGCAGCAACAACTGCCGCATTTTTTCCGCCTCCGCACAGAACGAGGCGGACGTTCTGGTCGGTGGACATGTCTCTACGCAATTGTTCAAGAGACTCCTCACCGCCGGTGTAAAAAATAGTGTCAAACTGGTGCGACAGAACGAGGCGTCGGTAGACTTCCAAATCTCCATAAACCACCTGAACAAGTCCGGCGGTTGGATTGGCCTGATGGATGCAACTGGCGATCAGCGATGCAGACAAAGGACAATGTGCAGAGGGTCTGAAGCAGACGGCATTTCCGGCAGCCAGAGAAGTGAGAATGCTGTAAAGTGCAGTGTAAACCGGAAGCGCAACGTTCGTGCTGATGAGCACCAGACCAACCGCCGCATAAGTCCAATTCCAGCCCAGCTCTGATTTCTGGGGCGAGAGTTCCTCGGAACAAAAACGAGGCAGGTTTTTGAAAACCTCTTCGCACAGTTCCCATTCGCGATCGACGGCCCAACGCGAACGCCCCAATTCGAGCATCATTTGGCTCTTCATCTCGTCGGCAGACTGTCTTAAGTTTGCAATAACCGAATTTATGAACTGCATCCTTGAAGACAACGATTGCGCCGCAAACTGCAGCTGCGCCTTCTTTGCGGAATCTACAATCTCGCCCACGAGATCTTTGTTCCAGCCGGTCACCGCAAGAATATCGAGAGGATTCATCGGATTGACCGTATGAAAAATCCGCTCAGGTTTCTCGAGTGCAAGAAACCTGCCATTGATGTAAGGCGAAAGAATCGTGGATGACGTTCCCATTGAGCGTGTCCTCAGAAAAATCCCCTGCACAGACTTCTCAGGTAATGCTAATCGGTTTACTTCTGAAATGAAATTGGCGCGTTCCGTCAAAACCTGGAAATATTTTCCCAGATCTTACGATCCAATGAAGATGCGACGGTCCGTCCTGTGATGGATTTTGACACCCAGCGGGACGAGGCGATGAGGTGTGGGAACTGATCCTTGAATTGCGCAATAAAGTCGTCGGCAACTCCTGATTGTTGTTTCAGTGTGACATCAACAACTCTGACTTGAATCTGATGATTGGTTATGGTGTGAGAGACACTTTTCTCGAGTACTCTTGAAGATTTGACAAAAGACTTTTCGCCAAGCCAGTGCATCAGCGCATCCCTTTCGCCCTGTCCAAACAAAGGGAACCCCATAGTCTGCGACAAAAAACCGCTCGCCCGGCCCACAAGCAAGACAGCCTCACCCGGAACCTGTTCGCAATTTAAAATCTGGACACTCAGGGCATCAAGCTCAACAGACTCAAAACTCTTTCGCGGTTTTGGAACCGGGCAAGCTCGAACCGAGTCATTGCGAAAAGCCCGGCAAAAATCTTTCACGGGGCAACTTCCACATGCCGGCGACAGCTTCTGACACACTGTTGCTCCCAGCTCCATCATTGCTTGGTTGAAGTCGCCCGGACGTTCTGTGCTGATGCACTCATCAACCAAATCTTGAATCTTGCCCTTGCCTGTCTCACTCCAAATTTCCGGCGAGGAACAACCTGTCATACGCGCAACGACTCGTATGACATTTCCGTCGACGCATCCTTTAGCTCTTGAAAAACAGATGCTCGAAATGACGCTGGCGGTATAGGGACCCACCCCAGGAACATGCAACCAGTCTTCGTAGGAATCAGGAAAAACACCCGCCCGATTCTGGACGATGTACTCAGCACCCTTACGCAAATTACGAGCACGCGCATAGTAACCGAGTCCAGACCAGAGCTCGCGCAAAGTTTCATCCGAACAGGATACCAAATCAGAAACCGAGGGAAGCGCCTTGAGGAACTCAACGTAACGGGGAACGACAACCGCCATTGTCGTTTGCTGACTCATCACTTCGCAAATCCAGGTTCCGTAGGTGGTTTTCTCGCGTCGCCAAGGAAAATCGCGTTTGTTGAGGTCATACCAATTCAACAAAACGCCAACCCAGTTGCGGTCGTCACGAAGATGAGAGTCATCCAATAACATAAAAGTCCGGCCTCGGTTCTTGGGGAACTTCCGCCGGACTTTCTATAGTGGGTCGACAAAAACGGCAAGATTAAAGCTGGCCGCCTTCTCCCATTGTTGCATCAGAGCCAGATGCAGATTTTGAAGATCCCTTGCGTGGACGACCACGGCGGTGTGTCTGGCGGAGCTTCTCAAGCTTGCTTGGGCGACCGCGCTTTTTGGGAGCGGCTGCCTTTTTTGCTTTTCCAGCTTTCTTGGCTTTGGTTGCCTTTGCAGCTTTTTTCTTGGCAGGCTTTTTCGCAGCAGCCTTCTTTACAGTCTTCTTGGCAGCCTTCTTGACGACCTTCTTGGTTGTCTTCTTGGCAACCTTTTTAGCCGCTGGTTTTTTAGCCACTGTTTTTTTAGCCGCTGGTTTTTTAGC
>JBDLRR010000285.1:0-2786 GCA_039799985.1 Pseudomonadota bacterium
GCTGCCTCGTTCACGAAGTGGGCGAAACTCCAAGTTTCAAGGTGGTCATTGTTGATATCGCCGGAAACTTCATTTCAAACGTAAAATCCAGCCTGTATCTTGCGAGTGCATCAACACCTGACCTATTGACCACAAAATTGGCTCCCGATTCTGCAACTTTTGAAACTCCAACCGCTCCGGGGGTTCTTGGAGCTGGCCCCGCTGTGCGAAACCCCGACGTTGCACACACCCTGAAATTCAGCAAATCAGGGTTCGGAACAATTACGATATTTGTCGCTGAGTCAGACCTGCCCGACACAGAAGACATGAAAAACTTTCCTGCCGGAAACAGATCCATCACTTATGGATTTGAGACTGTTGCAGCAGCACCTACCGAACTGCGGATGGGTCCAGCTGTGACTCCCGTTGTTGCAGGTGAAAGCTTTTCAGTAAAATTGACCCTCCACGACGCCAACGGGAATATTGTGCGCAAAACCAGAACAGCCAAAGAATCTGTCAAAAAAGAAAGGTATTACGAGGCAATTTCCTTCACAAAGCAGGCCACACAAGTTGAAGCGAGGATTTTTTCATCGGCGAACCTCGCAGTTGGTCAACCCTGTCACAAATTTTTACAACCGGGAGAGTTCGACGCCTTAACAGACAAGACGGTGAACTTCCTTGAAGGCGAAGGTCTCATTTCCGGATTCACGCTTACGAGTTATCGCTCAACTGATGGTGGCGGCGACCAGCCTCGCTGCGACCAATATGTCGCAGGTTCAATCAAGTTGCCGGGCCAGGCGACTGCGATGACGTCATCACAATCTTCCACGCACAATGCCCATGTTTTGAGAGTCGTACCCGACGGAGTCGACAGAGCACTGTTTAGAGCGCCAAGCGCAAATGGACCCGGCTTCGGCAACACCGGTTCAACTGCAATGCCAGTTGTACTTGGAAGCGGCACGAACTGTGCCGTTGATGCAAACGCACAAATACCTGCATGTCAGCTGCCAATCGTGTCGACTGTGGCAAATCCATTTTATGTTGCGGCTTATGACAAATGGGGAAACTACATCAACGACGTCAAAGCTGACTTCACCTGGGTAGCCATTCCCAAAACAGGAACCACTGTTGCGGCGGCCCATGCATATGCGGACTCAAACATTCTCCAGAAACCGTGCACTGACACCCAGTGCAATTCAGTCAACGTTATTTTTTCAAAGCTTCCTTCAGACACCACTCTTGCCGGAACGGGGCTTGGTCGTCTCAAAGCCACCTTCAAAAAAGCCAACGGTGACAACGTAGATATTTTATCCACTGCGCTGAGCCTCAGTACACAAATGGCGGTCAAATATCAGGTTCAACTCCTTCAACCAAACCCGAGTTTGCCGGATAATCAGTTGACTGTTGTTTGGGACAGTAAAAATAATGCCATCAGCGGTATTGCAGGAATGCAGTTGCTGGCCGGCAGCCCCTTTTACATTCGATTGCGTCCTTTGGATGCAACAAGTGGAGACGTTGACAGTTATATCGGTGTCAAGGAAATCTTCTTCGTCTCTCAGATGTTCACGAGTTGGGGCGAGCCGAGTATCCTGCCAAATCTTCCTGACCCTGATGGTTCGTATGACAATGATGAACGGTTCGTCTGTAATTTTGTAGTCGTGCCACCCCCCGCAGGGAGCGGAAAGTCTGAATGCATCTTGTCAAAGAAATCATCCCAAAATGCTGACATGTATGCCGATGGTGCGGTGTTTACAAAGAAAGCATTTAAAATTCTGGACTCTGCACGGGTACACGTATTTTCAATTTCTGATGAAACCAAAATCAGCAATGTGTCGAGCACGACAATCCTGAATCCCGTGCTCACCAGTGTCCAGGCCATTCCCGATGCCTCGAGCAGGAATTTGCGCTTCGGAAACAATTGTGGTGGTCGTGCAAATGGTGCCAAGTCATGGGAAGTTCATCAAGATGGGTTGGTGTCAAATCCCAACACCACCAAACCTGTTCCATTCCTACAGAGCCTGAATTCATACGCCGTTACAGCTGATGAGGAACTGATTCTTTTTCCAAGCGCGACCGACAGTGTTGGAAACTGGTTGAACGACTTGAACAACGCAAGCTTTGTTCAAGAGTCACATTCGTCGGGGCTCACACTTGCCAACTTTATTCAAACGCAACACGACCAAACAGCAACCGCCTGTCCTACCGGTCACACAAAGATTGTCTTCAAAGCTGACACGGCAACCGAGAAACTATCTGCGCCGAAAATCACACTGCGGGGAGACCATGGCACAGGTTCTTCCTCAATTTCATCTTTCATCAACCTTGTCATCAAGCCCGGGGTGCCCAAGGACTTGCGCGTCAGATTTGGTACAGATGCAGAAAATGAAGCAGATGTTGTGGAAGCTCCCACGACTGTGACGGCTGGCCAATGCTTCAGGCCGATGGTCTCTGTTCGGGATGCCAACGGAAATCTTGTTCACAACTTCACTGGTGGTGTGAACATGAATTTGTTTCTGATGGACTATTACAACGATGCGAACGTCTCACCGAAAAAACAACTTGTTCAGCCTGGCGGAATTTATAAGAGAACTGGAAGCGGCACCCAGGCCATGTATGTTCCAATCACGAGCCTCGAATCGCACGTCCAGGCAACTTCATTTACCCCTTCAGGAAGCAGCACAACCTACACTGCCGCGTCGCACACCTCTTCAAGCGCAATGGACCCCGAACCGATCACCTATTACGCTTCCGAAAGCTCAGCAAGAATCGTATCCGACGGCATTTTGAAAGTGTCCGACAGATATGTT
>JBDLRR010000286.1:0-10438 GCA_039799985.1 Pseudomonadota bacterium
GACTTCAACCCCGATGGCGGAAACTGCAAAGGAATTCTCATTCCGATGGTACCCGTGAACACAGACCACGGATTATTATCATAATCTCCTTCATTTTGAGAATGTTGGTTGTTTAAAGCAGGAGGATTTATGTTGAGGTCTCTGGAGTTTCCAACCCAGGCAAAAGGCTGGCGTGTGGTTGGAGCAACGGCAATGGTTTTTGTTGCGCTGGGCATGGCACTGATCGGTTGCGGAAAGAAGAAATCGGGTGACACGAGTCCCGATGCGGCCCTGACCGGGCAATTGGCTCTTTCGTTTGAAGCTGCAAACTCAAACACCAAGGGCACATCCAATCTTTTGGGATTAACCTTGCGCGAGCTCGCGACAACGCCCGCTCAGCCCGATTCAATTGCCTCGGGCGCACCGGACAGTTTTGAAGTCAACATTCTGAGCATGGATCTCAAGGGCGCAGATGCGAATTTCAATATTTTTAAGAGCGACACGGGCAAGTCAATCAAAATCACAGGCTCGGAAATTGACCTGAGTCAATTGTTCACCACCTATGATTGCTACAAAGCCGATGGCACTCCGATCACTTTGGCAGCGGGCGAAACCTGCAAGTGCGGGGTCGACAAAACAGGTAAGCTGATCACTCCTCAAGCGGACGGCTCCTGCAAACTCACAAACGAAAATGGTGAGTTGATTGAAATTACACAGCCGGCGGGTTTGCTTGATGTCGCTGCTCGTGATTACAGCACGCTGAGTGTGACATTTGCACCCAAGGCTAAAATCAAGGGTTGCGTCAGCGCAACATTCAAGACAACAACTGCCACAACTACAAATGGAAGTTCGGGATACCAAAAATACTGCACCCAGACAGACAAAGCCTCAACGAATGAGTCGATCAAGCCTGGCCACGCTGTTTTCAAGGGTGTGACTGCCCAGGAAACAGAAATGTATTTGAGCAAGGGTTGGGATAGCCGCTCTAACAATCTGAATATCGACTTTCCCATCAAGGATGGCTTGAAAATCGCTGCAGGGCAGAAGTCAAATCTGACCATGGTGATCGACGTCAATCGTATGCTTCGTTTCTACAACCAAGGTCGTTCCGACCAAGGGCCAAATCCTGGATTCCCAACAGACAGGTCATACTTTTTTACAACCGTATTTGAAGATTCACTTTTCGTTTTCGCCGGCAAGGCAGGTGCGATTCGTGGATATTCCTGGCAAACGTCAACCTGTTCGGGAACTTTTGCGAACATTTTCACATGCAGCACACCGCAAAGCGTTGATGGCTGGCTCACGCTCATCCTCGACGACAAGGGCACTCCATTTGCAGCCAGCGCGATGCCAGATGACGACAACAACTGGACGACTTTGAAGGGGTCAAACCGTAAGGCATCGATTGGTATAGACGCTTCTATGATCAAGCAGAATGCCGACGGCACATATGATGTTTCGGTTTCCCTTGGAAATGGCGGCGATCCTGTGATCTATAAAGTCGATTTGAGCAAAGAGCTGAATTCAAGCTTCGAGACCGACTACCGCGGTTTGTCTGGTCAATTTGGCAACGGCACAACCGACACCTTCGGAAGAATCAAACTGACGCGCGGTCTTTAAGACCGACGCGTCAGTCAAACCCCACTGACAAGAACGTTACGCAAGAAAAAACCCGGTTCACAGACCGGGTGCCGAACGCAAGCGTGCGATACGCTCCTCCAGAGGAGGGTGGGTGCTGAGCGCAGCAAAAAAACCACTGCGCTTGTTGGACATCCTGAGTGCAGCAACCGACTGGGGAGCGTTGTCGGCTTCCATGTAAGAATAGCCCCGTTGGAGTCTTTCAAGGGCAGCAATCATGTTGCCACGACCGGCGAGCTGCGCTCCGCCCGCATCTGCGCGGTATTCACGCCAACGCGAAAACCAAGCCACCGCCATCGAGCCGAGGATTCCCAGGGCGATATCGCAAACCAGAACCACAATCATGTTCACCATGGGGCGGTTCTTTTCCTCAACAGATTGTGAAACCACAAATCCAATGATTCTTGCAAAGAACATGACAAAGGCATTCACGACCCCTTGAATCAGGGTCATGGTCACCATGTCGCCATTGGCGACGTGCGCCACTTCGTGTGCCAGAACGCCTTCGACTTCGCTACGGCTCATGGAGTTCAGCAGACCCGTGCTGACAGCAACAAGCGAGCGGTTGCGGGTTGGACCCGTGGCAAAAGCGTTGATGTCGGGACTTTCGTAAATTCCGACTTGAGGCATGGTTTTCAATCCTGCCTTTTGCGCAAGCGAATAAACGCTATTCAACAAATCGCGTTCGCGGCCAATCGCTTGGTTGGGATCAATAAGCTGAACGCCCATTGAGAACTTGGCGATAATTCGGCTCAAGGCCAGAGAAATAAAAGCTCCGCCCATACCCCAAATTAAACAAAATCCGGCCAAAGACACATAATTAATGCCATAGGCGGTCATGTACCTGTTCAGGCCGAGCGCCGAAGTGACAATCGAAATTGTCGCCATGACAAGAATGTTGACCGCAAAAAACCAGAAGAATCTCTTAAATAAAGCCATAAAATCCTCCGTGGACTTGGCGCAATCCGACCGCAGAGGTCGTTCGCGCATTACCAATATCACAATCTGTATTCTTTCGTTTCATTGTCAATAGTATTAGTCGGCAAAAGACTGAATTCGATAGACTTTCTCGGAAATAGGAAGCGTCGGCCTGCCGGAATGCTGAGAGTCGACAATCACGTGGACGGCCGCAGGTTCAGACTGCACCATCCCGCGGATATTGACGTATTCATTCTCGAAGTTTGCCACAACCCGATGGTTGTGGCTGACGGCCCGAAAGGCCTCCTCTTTGAATACAGCGTCATCTGTGACGGTGTTCACTTTCAGAAGCAGCTCGGCGCCTTCGACAGGAAAACCATATTTTTCGAGCTGACGCATCGTTCCGTTGGCCATGACCTTTTGGCTGCGACCCGTTAGATAGACGATTTTCGCCCCCATTCTTTTGCAGAACCAAACGAACTCGACCGCACCGGTATAGACTTGGTCAAACTCGACGAGAGTTTCGCCATCAAAAAATTTACGTCGCCAATACCTCTCGGCCGCCAGGAGAATCTCCATCACTTCGGGATTGCGCATATCCAAGCCTGCGTTTTCGAAAGCGTGCGACAGGCTGTAACCGATGTGATTGAAAGTGATCCCTTCGACTCTTTTCACCAGTTGCTTCGGAAAGTGACGTGATTCGGGTTGAGCCAGCCACTTTCTAAGAATGCCCAAAGTGCGGTGACCGACGTCGAACAATGTTCCATCAAGGTCAAAGATCACGGCATTGGGTTTACGGGAGTCTGGCTGATTTAATTTGTCGGCAATGAGCCCACGCAAGGTTGAGCCTGCAGTGTCTTCAATTTGCCAGTCGATGGGCTCTGAGCGATATGTTCGAGAGCGAGGATGAGGATGCGGCGGGTGCGCATACACACCTGTCAAAACCCAATCACGAATCAAATCCTGAGCAACTCTTTGAACAGTTCGCATGGCATCTTCGTAGCCGCGAATGTATTCAGGGCCGACGCCGTTTGCGGTGTCAGTGAGCTCCTGCAGAGCTTGCTCGTGCTCGGTCAGGCGGCTTTGAAGTTCATTTAGAAGCTGTTTTAAATCCATTTTTGGCTCATCGTGCCTTTTTGATTGAATGTGTTCGAATGATTCTTGCGCCCCATTTTGCGCACGCATCTTCCCAGGGTTTGCTTTGCTCGTCACGCCAGTGTCGCTCTTCAGCGGAAGAATGAAAAAGCGGATATTCTCCGTTTTTTTCTGCGAGCGTTTTCAGGAAGCTTTTTCGCGAAAGACCCACCAGAACCGGTATTCCAGAGGCACCGATGCGGGCGAGTCCATCTTTGCTGAGAAGCGACAAGTTGTGTTCGAGAGTTTTTCCAAAGCCAATGCCAGGGTCAACCGCGCACCACTGTACTCCAAGGTTTCGGGCAAATTTCACTTGCTCTTCAAGAAAACTTGCGACCTCTTCAACGCAGTTCGCATAGATTGGATTGACTTGCATGTTGTGTGGTTCACCCTGCATGTGCATGACAATCAGGCCGAGCCTGAAGTGTGCAGCCACGTGCGCAGTTGTGATTTCCGCCGGCCAATGCGCAGCAGCTTTATGGTTTTCTCCAATTTTCATTGAGACACGTGATGCAGCAACATCGTTGATGATGTCGACGCAATTGTGTTCGGCGGCACGCAGCGCCACTTCAGCCGAGCAGGTATCAAGGCTCATCAAAATGTGGTCCGGCAATTGCTTCCGCAAAAGCTCCAGAATCCCAGAAACTCTGTGCCATTCTTCGTCGGCGTCCGGAAGAAGGGATCCCGGACGGGTGCTCGCGCCACCAACATCGATGATGTGTGCTCCTGCCTTCACCAATTCAATTGCTTGTGCAAGCGCAGATGGGGGAGTGTTGTGAAGGCCACCATCCGAAAAACTATCGGGAGTTGCATTGAGTATTCCCATCTGGACCACTGGGGTGTGGTCCAGAAGGGATTTGCACTTTTCATCACCTTTTTGATTTCGTGTGATCATGCGCTCGGAGCGGGTGTTGGTTGACCTGCCGACAAGCCGGTGTCTTGAGGAGCTGCCGATGCTTGGCTTGCTTGCGCGCTCGCGTTTGCAGTCTCAACGCTGGTTTGTGCTGCTGCGGCCTTGGCGTGTTGCATTTTTTGAACATCTTCCAAGGTGGCGCCATCGACTACTGCGTGAAATTCATCGGCGTCGAGTGTCTCGGCTTCAACCAAAATTTGTGCGCATCGTTCAAACACATCCATGTGCTCGATCAGTGTTTGCTTTGCAAGCTCGTACTGGCTGTTGATGAGCTTGGCGACCTCGACATCGATTTCGTGAGCCAGAGTTTCAGAGTAGTTGCGACTTTCTCCCCAGTCACGTCCGAGGAAGGGATTCTCGCTCTTGTGACCAAAATTGATGGGGCCAAGTTTGCTCATTCCATATTGGCAGACCATCGCACGGGCAAGATTGGTTGCTTGCTGGATATCGTTGGATGCACCCGTCGTGAAACGGTTGAACTTGATTTCTTCCGCTGCTCGCCCACCCATGCCCTTGGCAATTTCGGTGAGAAGGTCTTCCTTGGAAGAGCTGTAGATGTCTTCCTTGGGAAGAAATGCTGTGACACCCAAAGCCGGACCGCGAGGAATGATTGTGACCTTGTGAACGTCGGAACGTGATTTCAGGTAGTACGCAACCAGTGCGTGACCGGTTTCGTGATACGCCGTCATGACAAGAGTGTCTTTATTCATCACCATGCTTTTGCGCTCTGGCCCCATGATGATTTTGTCTTTGGCTTCTTCAAAATGTGAAGCTGTGACTCTTTTGGCGTTGGCACGAGCAGCCATCAGCGCGGCTTCATTGACCAGATTTTCAAGATCAGCTCCCGAGAATCCGGGAGTGCCGAGTGCGATTTTTTCAAGATTCACATCATCCGCGGACTTGACCCGCTTGATGTAGACCTTGAGGATTTCGTTGCGGCCGCGAACATCAGGCAAATTCACAATAACGCGCCGGTCAAATCGACCTGGTCGAAGCAACGCAGGATCCAAAACGTCCGGGCGGTTGGTGGCTGCAATGACAATAATCGCATCGTTGGCTTCGAAGCCGTCCATTTCGACCAGCAACTGGTTGAGGGTTTGCTCACGTTCGTCATGTCCGCCACCCACGCCTGCACCACGATGCCGGCCAACCGCGTCGATTTCGTCGATGAAAACAATGCAAGGTGCGTTCTTCTTGGCATTTTCAAAAAGGTCACGCACGCGCGAGGCACCCACGCCGACGAACATTTCGACAAAGTCTGAGCCGCTGATGTGGAAGAATGGCACGCCTGCTTCACCGGCAATTGCTCGTGCCAAAAGGGTTTTACCTGTTCCTGGCGAGCCCATCATCAGAACGCCTTTTGGGATGCGTGCACCGATTTCCTGGAATCGCTTGTGGTCTTTCAGGAAGGCTACGATTTCAGAACATTCTTGTTTGGCTTCTTCAACGCCGGCAACGTCTTTGAAAGTCACACGTTGAGCACTTTCGGGCATCATCTTTGCGCGGCTCTTGCCGAACGAAAGGGCTTTGCCACCGGCTCCTTGCATGTTGCGCAAGAAGAGGAACATCAAGCCGACCACAACAATAAGTGGAATCCATGTGCTCAGGATACCCCACCAGGCTTGTCCGTCGTCGGTTCTTTTGTAATTGATTTTGATTTGACTCTGCCCAAGCTTGTCGCGCATTTCCTTGCGCAGCGTTTCATCGAATTGAGCATACGCTGTCACGCTGTTGCCGTTGCGCAGTCGGGCAGAATATTCGTCTCCGCGCAGCGGATCGCCACGGACTTCAACGTCGCCAACAATCTTGAGCGGATCAGTCGCTGGTTTGTCGAGATATTCCAAAAACGTCGAGTAGCTGACAGCCTCTTCAGTGTGACCTTTGCTGACGAACTTGAACGCAAAAATCACCAGGGCAAAAACGCCGGCCCAAACTACGATGGCTTTCAGCCATGAATCCTTCATCACAAGACTCCTTCGATGACTCGTGGCAAAGACGGTCATCCAGAAAGTGAACTTTCAATGTGTATCGTAACTTGTGAAAGTCAACCAGTCCTTGTGCCGGCGCTGCACTATGTCAAAGCTGTTCACTGGCAGTTGTAGGTGTTTTGCCAAACCCTTCCCGACTCACCTTGATTTCCAGATGTTTACTTGTCAGGCTCAGGCGAACGCGCTCCGACGCGGCAAAATTGTACTGCCGAGCAATTTGCGGATTACGCCGGCATTTGAGCACGTGGGTGAAAAGATTGTTGCAGGCCTCGCGTGTCAGCTGAACAGTGCCGGGCGGACAAGTTTCTGCGATAACACGGTGCAGTTCTTCAGCGCTCTGAATGGAATGCAATGGTATGGAAACGGAGAAATCTCCCTCAGGCACTCTTTGGCTCGAGTTCGTTTCGACTGGTTCCGTTGCTTTCGTCACGTCGCCCGAGAGGTTCCAAATATGCTCGATCGCTTTGGGATTCAGCAGTTCAATTTCTCTTAGAATTGTATGACGGATCCGGTTGCGGGTGTAATCCAGAGTCGAATTTGAGGAATCCTCGCGGTGTGGCAGTTTCTTGCCGGCAATGTAACGATCACATTGTTCCGCTGTCAGCCACAACAGTGGTCTCAAAAATCGGCTTGATTCGTTCCAAGGGGCAATTCCCAAGAGTCCTCTGAGGCCACAGCCTCTGGCAATGTTGTGCAGTACCGTTTCCGCGTGGTCACGGCGATGATGAGCTGTTGCAATGAACCATGGCTGTGAGTCTTGGGTTTTGTGGTTTTTTGCAGCGACTTGTTCGACGGTGGAGTATCTCCATTGTCTTGCCAAAGACTGAAAATTTTCTCCGAGCTCAACCCTCTCGGCCAGTGAGTCGGGCCATCGCCAAATGTGAATGGGGCATCCCTGCCGAGCAGCAACGTCGATACAAAGCTGTTCATCGAGGTCCGACTCAGGACCACGTTGCTTGTGATTGAAATGATGAGCAATGAGAGAAAACGAAATCCCACTCCAGTCCGTTGAGCAACTCTGGAGTTTCTGCAGGATCTGCAGAAGTGCGATACTGTCTTTGCCGCCCGAGAGAAGAAGGTGGATGACCGGAGATGCATTCCGGCTCAATTCCGGAATTAGCCGGAGTTGTTGAAGAATTTCGAATTCCGCTTGTTCCAGGCGCATTGCCTTTCCACCTTGCATGAGCTAAAACCGGCCCGCGTTTGCGTTTTTTCATCTTTTATTGACGCGGAGACACCCCATGGTCGTGACCACGCGAAATCATCTGTTGATTCGAGTTACCGCTTTTTTCGCCGGTCTTGCAACATTCCATCCTTCTCTGGCCAGAGCCGAGTCCAAGGGAGTTCTCATTTATGGTCGCGGTGGCGACTCCGTTTCTCTGGACCCTGCCAAAGAAACGGATGGGGAAAGTCTCAATGTTTGCGACAACCTTTTTGATACTCTGGTGCAATTCAAAGATGGCACAACCGAAATCGAACCTGGCCTGGCGCAACGCTGGGAGGTGAGCCCCGACGGCCTGCGTTATACCTTTGTTCTTCGCCCCAACGTGAAATTTCATGATGGTACGCCGATGAATGCCGATGCCGTGGTCTTCAGTTTTTTAAGGCAACATGACCCCAAACACGAAGCGTTCAAATACGCCCAGGCGTGGGCATATTGGCAGGATATGGGCATGGACAAGCTGGTGTCGCAGGTCGAAAAGGTCGACGACAAAACTGTTCGCATCACCCTGAAGTCTCCGAGCGCTCCTTTTCTGGCCAATCTGGCGATGAGCTTTGCTTCTGTTGTGAGTCCCACGGCTGTGCGCAAATTCAAAGAGGAATTCGCTCGCAATCCTGTGGGAACCGGACCATTCAAATTTGTCAGCTGGACAAAAAATGAAAAGATCGTTCTGGATGCCTACAAAGAATTCTGGGGCGGCGCACCGAAGCTGGCGCGTGTCATTTTTCGAGCTTACCCAGACGCATCGACGCGCTTGAATGCATTTCTGGCAAAAGAGATTCACATGATGAATCTGCCGACTCCGGATCAGGTTGCGACCATCAAGCTCAAACGTCCGGATGCCAAGGTGATCGAAGAACCAGCCATGAACGTGGCATATTTGGCATTCAACACTGGCAAGGGCCCTTTCTCAAACCCCAAAGTTCGTCGTGCTTTGAACATGGCTGTCAACAAGGATGCGATCATCAAAGGAGTCTATGCCGGCATGGGTATTCCTGCGATCAATCCGCTGCCGCCATCGCTCTGGGGTTACAACTCGTCGATCGCCGCTTATCAATACAATCAGGCGAAAGCTCGTCAGCTGCTTGCAGAAGCTGGTTTTCCGAATGGATTCGAGTCTGAGTTGTATTATCCGCCGGTGTCGCGACCCTATATGCCCGATGCCAAGCGAGTCGCAGAAGCGATTCAGGCCGATTTCAAGGCTGTCGGCGTGAAGGTTCAGCTCACGACTCACGAATGGGCGGTTTATCTTGACAAGACCAAAAAGGGTGAACATCCCATGGCGCTGATGGGTTGGACAGGCGACAATGGTGATCCTGACAACTTCCTGAGTGTGCTGCTCAGCGGCGACAATGCAAAGGCGCCCGCATCCAACATTGCCTTTTATGACAATGCCAAAGTGACTCAAATTCTTCGCGATGCGCAGCGAGTCACACTCCAGAAGAAACGCGCCGAAATGTACAAACAGGCTCAACAAATCATTCATCAGGATGCACCCTGGATTCCCCTGGCGCACTCGCGTGTTGCGATGCCCATGGATCCCCGGGTCAATGGTTTTGTTCTTCAACCCAACGGTTCACGCCGCTTTTCCAAGGTCAGCCTGAACAGCAAGTGAGTTTCGATGTTTGCCCGACATGCTTTGCAACGTTTTGTGCAATCAGTTCCCGTTCTGCTTTTGTTGACCCTGGCTTTGTTTTGGGCACTGAAGCTCATTCCGGGTGATATTGCTCTGGTGATGGCGGGTGAACGGGCCACTCCGGAACGGGTTGCCTACATTCGGGAGTCATTGAATCTCGATGCTCCCTGGTGGATCCAATACGGCACCTATCTCAAAAAGCTTCTGCTGGAAGGCGACCTTGGTCACAGTTTGTTTCATGACCAACCTATTTCCAGACTTTTTGCATCCGCGATTCCGGCGACAGTGGAATTGGCTATGACGGCACTGGTCATCGCGATACCTGTCGGTTTGTTGTTGGGAGTGGTATCGGCTGTCGCTCGTCGGACGTGGATGGATCGCATCGCAAGTTTCATTGCACTGGCTGGAGTCAGCTTGCCGATCTTTTGGTTGGCGTTGTTGCTGATGTGGATTTTCAGCCTCAATCTTGGTTGGCTTCCAACTTCTGGTCGCCTATCCGATGAGGTTGTGTTCGATCCTGCCATAGACTCACTCTTTAGAATGTACACACTCGATGGATTGCGTTTGGCCATTGCAGGCCAGGGTTGGGATGTTTTCTTGTCGGCAATTCGCTATCTCGTTTTGCCCTCGGTTGCTCTATCGACGATACCGATGGCACATATTTGCCGAATGACCCGCTCTGCCATGCTGGATGTTTTGCAACAGGACTATATTAGAACTGCGCGCGCCAAAGGTGTTTCGCGCTTCAAGGTTGTCTTCAAGCATGCAGCAAGGAATGCTGCGCTTCCAATTGTGACTGTACTGTTTTTGCAAGCGGGCGCGCTTTTTGGTGGGGCGGTGATCACCGAGACTATGTTTGCCTGGCCTGGACTCGGTAAATTGTTGGTTGAGAGTATCAGCAGCCGAGATTTTCCCATGGTGCAATCCGGCACTCTCTTCGTTGGTGCTGTTTTTGTTCTGTTCAATCTTCTGGGTGATTTGGCGGTGGGTTGGCTTGATCCTCGCACCAA
>JBDLRR010000287.1:0-8642 GCA_039799985.1 Pseudomonadota bacterium
CACAAGGCTTTCATCTACAGAAAAACTCCTTCGTCTGGACCTTCCAAGTGCCTTGGGGCCCTTGGTGTACAACGGCATGATGTCGATGGCAGGCGGATGGTTTTTTCTGACTCTTTGTGAAGGTTTCGTCTTGGGTGACAAAAACTATCGACTGCCAGGACTCGGCAGTTTTTTGAGTGTCACATTTGAGCAACAACAATTCACGGCATTTGGGGCCGGTCTGTTGGCATTGGTCATCATGGTGTGGGGTGTCGACTTTTTGCTCTGGCGTCCACTGATCGCCTGGAGTGCCCAATACCGCGAAAGCCTGGATTCTGACGTCAACGAACGTTCTTTGTTTCTTAATTTGCTGAGAAAATCAAAAGTCTCACAAAAAGTGGGCTCGGTACTCAGGGATTTCTTTTCCCTGACCGTCGAACTTAAACACATGATTGCAAATCTTTTTGTTCGCGTTATGCCGGAAGAAAAATCACCCGAAGCGACACTTGGCCGTTGGCAGATGATCACAAGTCCGACTCAGTTGCTGGAAGCCAAAACCCGTGCACGACTGGGCGAGCAAATCCGCTCTGTGTTGCGCTGGCTTTCCGGTTTTGTCGTGGGTGGACTCGTGTTTTTACTGCTGCCTTCGTTGCCCAACGTGGCTGCAAGCATGGCCACTGTGACGCGTTCGGACTGGCTCGAATTGACAAACGCATTGGCACTGACGTTCCTGAAAGTGCTCGGCGTGATTATTCTTGCGACCCTGTGGACAGTCCCGGTCGGGCTTTGGATCGGCAAGTCACCCACTGTGCGACGTGTGGTCGCTCCTGTCATTCAAAACCTTGCCGCATTCCCTGCACCTGTGCTTTACCCTTTGATCGCCATGTCGTTGGCAAAAGCGAACATCAATCCGCTTCTGGTCGCCACTCTTTTGATGACGATTGGAAACCAATGGTACATGTTGTTCAACGTCATCTCGGGCGCAAGCCGAATTCCGCAAGAACTCATGACTGTTTCACGCGTGTTTCGTTTCAATCTCAAGGAACGTTTTTTGAAGCTCTATTTTCCAGCCATCTTTCCTTCGCTGCTCACCGGTTGGATCACCGCTGCAGGAGGCGCATGGAATGCCAGCATCGTTGCAGAAATCGTCGATTTCCCGGGTGGCCGCATCCGCGCAGCGGGCATCGGTGCTGAAATCACAGAAGCGACAACCCACGGACACTATCAACGCCTCGTCGCTGCCATTATTGTCATCACCATTGCACTGATTATCCTCAACAGAACAGTCTGGAGATCGTTGCATCACATTGCGTCGGAGTTGAAAATCCAATGAACGCAAAAACATGCGAATATCGCAGAAGGCAGACACCCGTATGCTGACACCTTCGAAACACCTTCATGCGGACGTTCGTTCTCACAGAGAGACTCGCAAGAGTATTGTCTCTGTGAGATCCCTGTGCCGAGATTTCGTTCGCCCGAACGGCACGGTTGTTACCGTGCTTGAAGGCATCAATCTGGATATCTACGACAACGAATTTCTTGCTATCCTGGGCACCTCGGGCTCTGGAAAATCAACGATGCTGCGGTGTTTGGCTGGGCTTCTCAAACCCACCCGTGGCACCGTGACCTTTGCAGAACCGGAAGATCCAGAAGACCCCCTTCTTTCATTCGTCTTCCAATCTTTTGCGCTTTTTCCATGGCTGACCGTCAGGGAGAATGTCGAAATTGCAGTCCGCAAATTACCCAAAAACGAACGCAATGCACGGGTTGACGACATTCTCGAATTGGTTGGTTTGGCTTCGTATGACGGCGTTTACCCGCGCGAACTGAGTGGTGGGATGAAGCAGCGTGTGTCGTTGGCTCGCGCGATGGTTGGCGAACCCATGGTGCTGTTCCTGGACGAACCCTTCAGTGCGCTCGATCCGTTGACCAGCGAATCACTCCGCGCAGAAATCGGTCGCTTGTGGATGCAAGCCGATCGCAAGATCCGGAGCGCTGTTCTGGTGACTCACAGTCTCGACGAAGCCATGCAACTCGCCGATCGGGTGATCATTCTTCAGGCAAATCCTGGTTCAATTTATCGGGTTTTTGAGGTCAACTTGCCTCGTCCGCGCAACCCCAATTCGGAAGAATTCCGTCTGCTGGAAGCTGAGCTTGAACGCTTGTTTGGTGAACTTCAGTTGGGCCGCATGCTCTTTGAGCACGAAGAGGACCATCATCCACCACATTTGCCCGCAACATCAGCAATTCCATCGGTCGAACAGGCGCAAGGCGGCGCTCAAACTCCAATCCAGGCAAACGCTTCAGAATCAAGCACTCTTTCAGGAATGGATCGTCCTCGTCGAGTGAAACCCATCATCAACACCAGCTTGGTTTTGGTCGAAGGTTTGCTCACTCGATTGGCAGAAGAGGAAATCGGCATGGATCTCTATGACCTGGCCGACGAATTGGGACAAAGCGTTGACCACGTTATTCCCGCAGTGGCCTCGGGCGAGCTGCTGGGACTGCTCTACACGCCAGGCACACGGTTGGTCCTGACCGAAACGGGCCGCAGTTTTGCCAAGGAACAGGACACGATGTTGCGACGGGCTGTGCTGAAAAATGCATGTTTGAATCTGCCGCTGGTTGCATCCATCTATGAGCTTGTTAAAGGAACACAAGGCCAGGGACTTGAAAAGAGCATCGCACTCGAACAAATCGTGATGATGCTGCCCTTTGAAGATCCCGACCTGCAGTTCGAGGCTTTGCTCAAGTGGTGCCGTCACGTCAACCTGCTCAGCTATGACGCGGCGAAATCGTTGTTGTATGCCGAGGACTGAGAAATAAAATGAACCGTATGAAGAACAGCGGTTGCAAAGTGAACAGACCAAACCCGGAGCCCAGGGCAAAAACAGGGCGGAGGATGCAATGGTGAGCGAAAACTTTTCGGCCATCTTTCAAGCGAACGCTGCATTTGTGGAAGAGATGTTCCTCAAATACCGCGAAAATCCGATGTCGGTCAGTGAAGGCTGGCGAGCATACTTCGAGGGATTCCACGAAGGCTTTGAAACTGCCGTCAAGCTCAGGCCAGCAGAAACATACACCAACGGCAACGGGCACGCATTGGCCTACACAAATGGCAGCACAGCAGCTGCTGTTCCTGCCGACCAAATGGTCTTTGAAAGCAGAGCAGCTCAGTTGGTCAATGCCTATTGCACATTCGGTCATCTGCAAGCCAACCTCAATCCACTTGGAATTGAACCTGCCGCCCACCCGGCTTTGGCTCTGGAAAGTTTCGGCTTCACCGGCGCAGACATGGCACGCACGACCGCGGCGGGAATGTCGATTGGAATCGAACCCTGCTCTTTTGGTGATTTGCTCGCGGCGCTCACACGACGCTTTTGTGGAACGGTTGGAATCGACGTCCAACACATCGCCAATCCAACTGAGCGAAATTTTATATACGCAGCCCTGGATTACTTCAGCCAACCGGCGGATGCCCAAACACAACTTTCGTTGTACACGGAACTCGCCAAGGCCGACGCATTTGAAAAAACCATTGCGACAAAATTCATTGGAAAAAAGCGCTTCTCGATTGAAGGAGCAGATGCACAAATTCCTGCTCTCGAAACTGTATTCGACGTCGGTGCCGCACTTGGTGCCAAAGAATTTGCCGTTGGAATGGCGCACCGTGGACGCTTGAATATTCTTGTCAATTGTATCGGAAAACCAGTCGAACAATTGTTTGCCGAGTTCGAGGGATATCCTCACGATGGTCTGCGCGGAGACGGCGACGTCAAGTATCACGGCGGATACGAATCAGAGCGCACCTCCAGAAGCGGACACAACATCCGGGTGTCATTGTCCTTCAACCCGAGCCACCTCGAATTTGTCGATTGCATCGTCATGGGTGAAGCTCGCGCCAAACAAATCAAACACCACAATGGCGACAAACAATCGGTCATTCCCGTTGTACTTCACGGCGACGCGGCTTTTGCTGGTCAGGGAGTTGTTTACGAAACGCTGCAGATGATGAACCTCGACGGTTATTCCGTTGGCGGAACAATTCATATCGTCGCAAACAATCAGGTTGGGTTCACCACCAATCCCAAAGACGGTCGCTCGGGATTGACGGTGGCAGACATCGGCAAAACCGTGCAGGCTCCTGTTTTTCATGTCAATGCCGACGACATCGATGCCGTCTACCGAGTGTTGAAATTGGCAACCGAGTATCGCCAACGCTTCAACAAGGACGTGATCGTGGAAATGATTTGCTTCCGCAGACACGGCCACAACGAAACCGATGAACCACGCTTCACCCAACCCATGCTTTACAAACGTGTGGATGCAAAAGCCTCACCCTACGAGCAATTTGCTGGGAAGTTGACTCAACGCGGAGCAGGCGAGTCCGTCACAAGTGAGTCTTTGCAGGCCATTTACGACAACCTCAAATCCTCAATGAACGCGGCTTACGACCGTGTAAAAAATGAACACATCAAACTCGAAGAAAACTCCCCGCACCGCGGTTTTGATAAATTGCGCGGACACGTGTCGGCAGATGAGATGCTCAAGCCTTGCAAGACAGGCGTGAACGAGAAAATGCTCAAGGAACTCGGTCGCAAGCTGATAGAAACACCCGAGAGCTTTACGCCGAACGCCAAGCTTGCCCGTATTATTCTTGCTGAACGGCGCGACATGGTCGACGAGAAAAAACGCATCGACTGGGGTATGGGCGAACTCTTGGCCTATGCCAGCTTGTTGAACGAAGGTTACAGTGTTCGTCTGGCGGGTCAGGATGCGCGACGCGGAACCTTCAGTCATCGCCACGGCACACTCATCGATGCGCAAACAGGCGAGCATTTTACCGCTCTCAAAAACTGCGCGCAGGCAGACTCGCGCGTGGAAATTTGGGACAGTCTTTTGTCCGAGACAGCAGCAATGGGATTCGAATATGGTTACGCCACCCAACACGACAAAGCGTTGGTCGTCTGGGAAGCGCAGTTTGGTGATTTTGCCAACGGTGCACAGGTGATCATCGACCAATTCATCGCTTCTGGCGAAAGCAAGTGGGGGCAAACCCAGGGGCTTGTTCTTCTTCTGCCGCATGGTTACGAAGGACAAGGACCCGAGCACTCGAGCGCCCGTTCTGAACGATTCCTGCAGATGTCGGCCCAGGGCAACATGCAGGTTTGCTACCTCAGCAATGCCAAGCAGCTGTTTCATGCTCTCAGGCGTCAGGTCGTGCGCGACTTCCGCAAGCCTCTGGTCATCATGACTCCCAAGAGCTTCCTGCGAAACCCGCGCGCCACCGCTAGCTTCGACGAACTTTCTCAAGGCCGATTTGAAGAGGTTTTGCTTGATCCGCGGAGCGAACTCGCAGCAGACAAAGTCACACGGTTGATTTTCTGCACCGGAAAAATCGCCCACGATTTGCTCGACAGCGCTGACAAACCTGAAAACAAACAAGGCTCAACCAACACGGCCGTTGTCCGCATCGAACAACTGCACCCCTTCCCTTACAAGGAAGTCGAAAACGCACTCAAAGCTTATCCCAAGGCAAAACATTGCTTCTGGATGCAAGAGGAACCGCAAAACATGGGTCCGGCGACTTTTGTGTTGCCGAAAATTCAAAAGGTCATGGGCAAGTCGAATTCCAAAGCTTCGTTTGGCTACTTGGGTCGGTCTGAACGGGCCAGCCCCGCGGTGGGACTCGAAAAGCTTCACTTGAAGGAGCAGGAAAAACTCATCACTGCCGGATGGAACAGCACAGAGAGCGTTGAAATTTAATAATCTGCGTTGTCAGCCAGATAGAACCCATGGAATCCTGAGCCTCACCCCACCGGGTGGGGCTTTCTTTCTTATCGGTAAGGTTTGGACGAAGTAACTTGTCGGCCAGCCAATCTCCTGCGAAACAAGCAAGCAGAAATGAAACTCAAGATTTGAATCGATGTTCAGTTCCCGAATGGAGTAGAATTCATGCGCCTGGAGACTTTCAAAGGCCAAAGCGATGAAAGCCATCACCGCTGCATCGACGACAATATTGGATATGTGATGCTTAGCGAGATTCTGCGAGCCCAGAGTCACAGCATTCTGACTCTTCTTCGCAAGGAAAGTCCGGATATCTCGTCTATCAAAAGACTCGCGCTCAAAATGCACATCTCAACCGAGAATCTGGCGTCCGATTCTGGTCTGGTGGCAAGTGGCGAACAAATGCGCGAATTGTTCAACAATCAAAGCAAAGAGCCAGCATCTGTTCAATCCATCGTCGATATGAGCTCTGTTGCTGCCAAGCACAGACTTCAGGAACTTCAGTTGGAGCTTCAACAACCCGAAGCAATTCCCCCTGAGCTTTTTGTGATGGGTAACCCCTGGGAGTTGGCCTACGCGCTGTTTCTCATTCTTTTGAAGAGTGGCAAAAACCTGGCAAATTCGGCTCCGTTGCAAAATGATGCTACAACAACAAAATTGCGCAAAGTCTGCCTGAGCTTTGTCTGCGAGAACGACTTTGTCGATTTTATTGTTCCAAGCATTGCTCCGCTCTCACCCTTTCTCGATGCCGACCGGCTTGGACCCCGCGGGTCAGTCCGATTCAGCGAAGCTGAATGGTTTTGCATTCAAAAATTGTTGGCCAAGAACAATGCTCATATCCATGTTCAAAAGTTTCCCGACGGCGGTTTTGGCGAATATGGCATTGTTCTGAGGCTGCCCACGTTCCAGCCTGGACACGAGGAGCCTCTCGACTTCCTCAAAGTTGTCGATTTGCCGAAGAAGAAAGTGGAGCTTTGAGCATTTCATCCCAGGCTTGCAATGACTGCGGATCTCCTTGAAACCGGCGGCCATTCACAAACACAGTGGGTGTTCCGGAAACACCGATCCTTTCGCCTTCCTTGATATCAGATTCGATCAGCTTGGCGGTTGATTCATTCACTCGGCACTTGTCGAAATCGCCGCCTTTCAAAGACAAAGCCTTGCCCATCTCAGCAAAAATTTTCTCTTCGCCCAAACGTTCCTGGGCATCAAACACCCATTTTTTTGCTTCATGCAATTTGCCTTGAAGCGAAGCGCAGTAAACTGCTGCAGCAGCATCCTTTGCCTGCTTGTGAAAGCTCAATGGGAAATGGCGCACTTCCCAAGTGATCTGCGAACCGTATTTTTTAAGAACTTCGCCACTCACGGCAGAAAATTTCTTGCAATATGGACACTGGAAATCGGTGAATTCAACAATTCTGACCGTACCCTTGGCATTGCCAATCACAGCTTGAGGACTGCGAGAAATCTCTACAACCGGCGCCTGTGGCTGTTTCAAGGCAACACGAATTTCGCCTTTCTCCAATGCCTTGTCGGTGACTTCGGTGAGAGCCTTTGCGCGGTTCTGGGCAGTCAAATATCGCTCGATGACCTTTCCGCGTTCGGCAACCGGCAATTGCTGCAATTGCTTTTCGTCCTTGAATGCTTCGAGTGCCCTGTCGACTTCTGCCGCAGTTGGAGCGAATTTCCGGTTAAGCCACTTTTCTTCGGCAGCAAACGGATGATCTTTGTCGTTGAGTTTGCCAAATGGAGCCGTCTTGATTTCCACATAGCGCTGCCGAGCCAAACCTTCCACTGCTTTGAAATGATTCAATTCCATTTCATGCAATCGATTTTGCTCAGACGCCGGCAAATCTTTTGATGAATAGCTGGCACCATCGATCTGAAACAAAGGCTGTCGCCCTTCACTTTCGGCAGCAAACAGCACAGCAGGATTCAAAATCAAAAAAGAAAAAGAAAGCATTGAAAAAATGCGATTACGATTGTTGCTCATGGTTCTCCTCCAGCAGCGGGTAGGCGCCTATTAAAGGTGAACCTGAGAAATTGACAAGTTCCAATCCTCGCAATTCGGTGAGGATTCAAATGGGCTTCACATGCCCCGACTTGTTTTGTGAGCCCGACGATGGCCACGCGCGATGCGCTTCAAAAAATAACTTTGCCGGACTGCCAATTCAGTTCTTTCAGCCTCAAAAGTCAGCAGTCGTGCGCGTGAAATTCCAAGCCCAATCCCTGTCGCCAAACCAAACAACAACGCAATGACAAACAGACCATAAAGCACAGGCATCACAAATGGCTGGGTCTCTGGAGAAACAAAATTGACGAACCAATCAGGCTTGATTTGATAAAGTTTGCGCACAACAACAGCCAAGATTCCTATCGGAGCAGCAAACAACAATGCTGAAATCAAAGGATAGGTCAGAACAACCCAGCGGGCCGCTCTTCGCCAGGACATGACCCTGCGAAAGTGCTCAAAATAGTTTTTCTTCATGTATCGCTGAAACGGGTCCTCAACCAAAGTCTTTGCCGCCGACCTCGATGGGGCAGCAGAGTTTTTGGAAGGTCTTGCTCCCGGGGTAGACACATCAGGATCTCGTTTGAAGTCATTTTGTCGCGACACTTTCCGTACCTTTCCAACTTTTTAAATCTCAAAGGTCAACATCCGGACAGTCTTTCTGTTGAATCAGGCAAGCCTGCCAAAACGCGCACGTTCTGCTCTCTCTTTTTCAATTGTTTTCTGGTTTACGGTGTCAATTTTGCTCAAAACAGCTTCGCTGACACTTCGCCATTCGCCAATCACTTCGCGCCAACCACGCGGAAAGAAAAATCTCAATTTTGCCAAACGCCAATATCCCGGAAAGTAATCGCGCCGTTCACTT
>JBDLRR010000288.1:0-23186 GCA_039799985.1 Pseudomonadota bacterium
GTCCGGAGTGAGTCCTACGCGCGGCAAGAACAAAACAGAAGTCAAAAGCAGAAGTGAGAAAAGTAAAACCGATCGTGAATTTCTCAGAAGAGCAAAGGGAAAAACGGATTCACGTTCTGCCATTCTCAAAGCAGCCAACCTGACAGCGCGCCACCACGCAGCAATCAGCGCCGGCACAAGAGCAAATTCATAATTGAAGAACAGCGGAGAATGATAATCGAATGGACCATCGATGCGACGTTTTTGGTTTTGATCCCACCAGTAGAGCAAGCTTTCACGATAGAGCCCATCCAAAACTCCATGCATTGCACCTTTGGAGTGGCGGAAAAAAGATGAATAGAAAAGCACAAAAATTACTGCAAAAACAAGAATACAATTGACTTTCAAGGCCAACCGCTCGCTGAAGGGTTGGTCTGCCGGCTCAAGGTTTGTTTGGAAAGAATCGCTTCCCTTGGAAAACCGGCGCGCCAAAAGTTCAATGACTCCTGCACCGGTCAACCAGATGAAAACGTGCAGGTACGAGTTCTCCTTGTTGCAAAAATGCAGAGCAAGAAAAGAACTGCTGGCGACCGCCATCCATGGTTTGCGAGTCCATCGATAACCTAAAAAGCCTGCCAACGAGCAAGCCATCCAAAGGGAATTGAATGCATCTTCACGCAAGAATCGACCAAAATACATGAACGTAGGACTGAACAGCAGAAAAATCGAAATCGCATACGCTGAAACGACGCCAATTTTCTTTCGCCAAAGCAAAGGCAAAAGAACGATCAGAACACCACAAATCGCAGCCGGCAGTCTGGCCGAATAATCGCCAACACCAAAAACCTTCATGAAAGCGCCGACGAAATAATACAGCACCGGACCATGCAGCAAAGCCGAATATTCGTGCGGAAAGCCCTGGGCAACCCGGTTCGAGTAATACGCGTGCAGACTTTCGTCATGATGAAAAGGCTTGTCGGATAAGAAAAGAAAGCGAGAAATTGCCGCAACAATTGCTATCCCGGCTGCAAGCCAAAGCCAAAGGCTGCCACTGTTACGTGAAGACGTGCTAACATCATGATTGGGTGACTCACCTGAAGACAAGGTCGCATTCCCTCCAACTAAACTTCGGAGCTGTTTCGTTGAAGAAAACAATACCATACAAACTGGCTCCAGCGGTGTCGAAACACCCACGCATTGTTGCAGCACTTTCGGTTTGCCGAAAACTGCATGATCGTGGTTGGGTTGCCTACTGGGTTGGCGGGGCAGTTCGCGATCTTCTGCTGAACACGACACAAGTTCCCGGCGACATCGATATCGCCACAGACGCACCCTATAAAGAGATTTGCAGAATCCTCCCCGACACAAGGGCCATTGGTAAGGCTTTCGGAGTTGGACTTGTCAGCACCGGAGAGCACTCATTTGAGGTCGCTACTTTCCGCAAAGAATCCGACTACGCAGACCGACGGCATCCGAGCCAGGTCGGGCCAGGGACTATCGAAGAAGACAGCGAGCGTCGGGACTTTACCGTGAATGCACTTTATTTCGACCCAATCGCCGGGGTGATTGTCGATTTTCACGAGGGAATCAGCGATCTGAACAACAAAATCATCCGTTGCGTAGGTGACGCACGCATCCGGCTGCACGAAGATCCGCTTCGCATTCTTCGTATGTTCAGGTTCACTGCAAATTTTGGATTCAGCATCGACCCCGAAACAGCACGCGCGGCTGAAGCACTGGGTGGCGAGCTTGTATTCGTCAGCAAAGAACGCGTCTTGTTGGAGATCTCAAAACTCAAAACATCATCTGTGCCGGTGTTTGCAAATCTGTTCAAAACTGTCCAACGACATCTCGTCACACCACACAAGAATTCAACAGTCCAAACAAGCTTCCCATGGTCTTCCTGTGAAATTCCCGAAGGTGCTGCTGCAACATCACCCGGCACAGTATTTGCACTTGTTTGCGCTGCCAACGAGTCGTCTGTGCAGAGCGTTTGGCCGCAGACATTTCAAAGTTGGCCATTTTCACTCGAGGAAAAGGCCCAACTCGACTTCTTTCAAAGAATTAAGTTGGATGATTTCAACTTTCCTACCTCCACAACTGCAACCGGGTGGAAAGTATTCCTGGAATCAGTTCGTTGGTTGCAACGACAAAGTCGCATCAGCGCTGAAGCGGCTGTTTGGCTTCTGAATTGGCCAAAGCCAATCGGTTCAGATTCATCTGCCTTTATAGTCGATTTCAGTTCCGCACTGCAGAAAGAGATATCAGCCAAACACGAAATACGGCTCCAGCCCGTCGCTTCGATCATCGAATTGTGGATCCGTGACGAGGCTCAACCGCTGCGCGAAAAAGCACATAAGAAATTGGAAGGGCAAAAAGCAAAAAGCGCGCTCGGTTGGGCGCGCCTGATGATCGACTCGAATATTTTACTCAAAAAGCTCGGCTGTTTGCCCGAGACTGGACCAGGATATTTGCTGTCAGATCCCGACACAACCATCGATGAAATCTGCAAGACCGCAATTCAATGGTCTGAGCCTTTGCGCAGCAAAGAATGATTTGGGACTTCAATTGAAGCAATCGAAGGTGCGGTCATCATTGCCGTGAAAGCGAAGTCTTCAGGGCAACATATGCGGTTGGAGTCGTACTCCGTGTATGTCTGCGGGTGATTGATCCCTGCGAAACAAAGTTCAGTACATACCATTTTCCACCTGCCTTGGCGTTTGTTCCGCTCGCTCCATCGCCACCAAAAGGTTGTTGATTCACAACGGCACCGGTTGTTTTACGATTGACGTAAAAATTGCCAGCCAACTGCGAAAGTACCGGAATTGCCTTCTCAAGGAACGTCTCGTTGCGGCTGATGACTGAGCCCGTGAGACGATACTGATGCTGTTCAATCATCCGCACTGCGTCATCCAAGGTTTTGTAAGTGCGAATTGCAGTCACAGGACCAAAAATCTCGACGCTCAACAAATCATGATGATCGGTTGAAACTTCAATCAACGTGGGTTCGATAAAAAATCCCTTGCTGTCATCGGTTTTTCCGCCCGCAATGAAAGTGCAGCTCGAATCCGTCTTCGCTTTTTCAATGGCAGATTTGATCTTGTCGAATGCACGCTGGTTGATCACCGGTCCAAGATCTGCCTTTCTCTCCACAGGATTGATCATCTGAAGTGCTTGAGTCTGTCTTACAAGTTCACTCTTCAATGATGGCCAAATTTTCTCGTCGACCAGCACAACACTGTTTGCGGAACATTTTTGACCACTGCGGCCAAACGCACCCTGAACAATGGCCTGAGCGGTGTCGACGACATCGATGTCGCGGTCGGCAACGAGAAAGTCCTTGCCACCCGTCTCGGCGATAAACCTTGGAAAGTTGGCTCGCGGAAAATCGGTATTGAAAAGGTAATTGCCAAAGACTCTGGCTGTGTTGAAACTGCCAGTGAAGTTCAGACAGCTCAATTCCGGGTGTTTGAGAATGGTGGGAAGGCAATTGGGCCCCTCACCGGTGATGAAATTGATGACACCCGGAGGAAAACCAGCCTCCTCGAGTGCCAGCATCAACAAATAACTCGTCAGCACAGCGTCGCTGCTCGGCTTCCAGACAACGGTGTTGCCGGTGAGCGCCATGACGAGTGGCAAGTTGTAACCAATAGCAATGGGAAAATTGAAAGGCGTTACAGCCAGGGTGAACCCTTTCAACGGACGCAACTGCAACTGATTTGTTTCCATCGGACCATCGCCCATGCGCTCTGCCAACAGTTCGGAATAAAACCAACTGTTGAAACGGACAAAGTCCATCAACTCAGCCCAGCTCGCTGAACATTCGTTTGCGGTGTATCCACACTCAACTGCAGCTGTCGCGCAGTTCTGGTATTTCCATTTGGCCAGAACGACTTCCAGGTCTCGAAATTTTTGCAGGCGCGTTGCAGGCGACAGCGCTGCCCATGCAGGTTTTGCTGCAAGCGCCGCATCAATGGCCTTTTGTGCATGCGAGGAGTCGGCTTCCTGGAAAGTGCAAACCAACTGCTTGTTTGCAGGATTCAGACTCTTGCCCTTCTGATTTGAAAAAATCTTTTGTCCACCGATGATCATCGGTACTTCGAGACCCAAAGGAATCTCCCGGGTCGCGGCTTCGAACTGCGTCCAGGCAGTTTCTGTGTCACGGATATTTTCAATAGGTTCATTGGCCGGTTCGACCATCGACAGAACGTTCATGCGAGACCCCAAGGTGGACTGTGTTCTTAGTTGACAACACGTCCTTCTTTAGAGGCTTGCGAGCGAGGCTGCAACCACTCGGACAAGGTCTGCATCCGATTTTCGGAGGGAATATAAAACTCAAGCTCCGATGAAAAATAACCTTTTTTCACATATTCCCGGGCAAACGGAAGAAACTCGCTCAAAGTCATGGGACGTGAACGATAACCCGTAATCCGGTTGTTGGTGGTCAAAGGCGAGAGCACCAAGCGATAATGATGGGTTGCTCCGTTCGGGTCGGCAGCCTCCGACCTACAAAATTCGACGTGCGCACCCAGGCCAAACTTGGCATCCCTCGAAAGCGAGGCAAAAATAAAATTCCCAATACCATAGACGATCATTTCATCGTTGGCGGTTGATTCGATTTGCTGCGCAAGATGAGCATGATGACCAACAACAAGATCGGCTCCTGCCCTGAGAGCCTGGTTGGCATATTCTTGTTGATGGGGCTTGATCGTTGGTTTCAATTCCTCGCCCCAATGAAAGGCCACAACAATAAAATCTGCATCCTGGCGAGCTTTTTCAATCGAGGTGCGCATTGCCGATGGAGCAGGGAAAGCAACTCCCGGACGCTTCTCACCCGCCCAGGCTTCTGCGGGATAAGTTGTTGTGATTGAAAAAACGGCGATCTTCATTCCATTTTTCTCGAGCCACATCGGTTTGAGTGCTGATTTGAGATCGCTACCAATACCTGTGAAAGACGCCTTTGCTTTGGTCATCGCGTGACTCGTATCCTGAGCGCCTGCCCAACCAAAATCCATTGCGTGATTGTTCGCGCGGGAAAAGTGTCTCACACCTGCTGCCGACAACCAGCTGAGACTGTCAGGTGCCTGCTTCAGGGCAAATGGAAACTTTGGAAAGGCACGCTTGTTGGCATTGGTCAGACTTCCTTCGAAATTTACGACGTTGAAATCAGCCCACTTCAAGAGCGGTTTCACGTTGTCGAACAAGCTGTCCTTGAGCTGAGCAGCAGGGCTGTGTGGTGGAACCCAAAAATCGCCGAAAAAACTCACACGCACGGGCTCAGCGCACAGCGGCTCCCATGAGACAGCTTTCGGAAAATTTGGCTCGGAATTCGGGGAGTGCTGAGTGACCTGAGTGCCGATGCTCTCCTTCAACTCTTTGACTTGCGTCGACACCTTGGTTTCCTTCGATGCCTTGCTTTCCTTCGATGCCTTGGCTGGCTTGGAATCCTGAATTTGCGTCGGTTGATTCAATGGTTTTGCGTGTAAATTAATGCCGGGAATCAGGTGATAGCGGACGTGAACATCGGCACTTGCGCGGGACAATTCGAAGATCGAAGCAGGTGGAGCGAACAAGAAAGCCCCTGAACACATCAAAGTCAGCAAGACGAGATTGACGTGACCTTTCGACCACATGGCTCGATCCCCTTTCCATCGTTCAGGTTCGTCAGATTTGCCTCAAATTAAGGTTAACACGTTGCCTCGAAGGCATTCCGGCAAGGCTCTGCACCCCGACACCAAATTGGCGCGAATGACCTGAATCGCTGAAAAGGCCAAACTTCGGTTTTCAGAAATTTAAAGAGAATCAGCCCTCGCCACCCGGTAAACGGTCGGCCGCTTCAAGCGTTTCGAGGCTGATAAGATGGCGCATTTTTTGAATTTTTGTTTTCAGGTAACGGCTGTTTTCATGCTGTACAGACGGAACGGTGGCAATTCGTTCAATCACCGTCACACCTGCTACTTCCAACGCCTCAATTTTCGCAGGGTTGTTGGTCATGAGCCGAATCGAATCTACCCCAGACATTTTCAATAGTTCAGCCGCAATCGAGAAATCACGTTCATCGGCAGCAAATCCCAGTGCAAGATTTGCCTCAACCGTGTCCATTCCCTGATCTTGGAGTCCATAGGCTTTCAGCTTTGCAGACAGCCCGATACCGCGACCTTCTTGCCGCAAATACAGAACGGCACCACACCCCTCGCGGCCAATCTGCCGCATGGCATCCTCAAGCTGCTGACCACAATCACAACGCAGGGAGCCAAAGACGTCGCCTGTCAAGCACTCAGAGTGAATGCGGATCAAGGGACTTCGACCCGGAGCGTTCCATTCCCCCATCCACAAGACGAGATGTTCGCGGGAACTGACTGTTTCCCGAAACAAAGACAACTCAAACGGACCCCAAAGGGTCGGTAGTCGTGTGGTGGAGATGTGCTCAAGCGTTGGCATTGGGATGTAACTCATTCAGAAGAAACGATAGGTTCCCGGCCATTTCCGTTAGTTCACAATCAAATTTCGGACAAGTGTAATTCCGGACAAAAAAGGCCTGGCAACCCGTCGTTGTCTTTGCTAGCCCCACCCTATCTTGCGAGAAAAATCCAACAGCTCCCGGGGCTTTGAAACAATGATGACAAGAACATCACGAAATGGAGCAAATCAAGCAGCAGCGCAGAGCAGCTCGCTGCTGCTGGGCCTTGCACTGACTGTTTCCGTTTGCCAGTCGGCACTTCTCTGCCAAACAGGCGCGCTCAGCGGCTTTGGATGGGCGCTTTTGGCGAGCCTTGCCGGATGTTTTTATGCAACAATTAGCCAATGGAACGAGCTCATTCAAACTCTGACACCCGAACAGGCAACCTGGAAACGAGCCATCATCGCGGGATTTTTCCTCGCAATTGCGCTTTTCCTCTTTGGCCACTCGATGACCCAAAAAGCTTGGAACCCTTTTGACCTTCTTTCCCTCTGCTTCATCCCATTGAGCCGCACAATCTGGCGCAAGCTTTTTGTTGGTGACACGCTCCAAGAGCCAATCGAACGAGGCAGCGCGATCCTTATGTTGATGGCTGCAGGTTTGTTTCTATTCCCGGATCTCAACAAAATCTTGCATGTCCTGCGTCCCGATGAAAACAAGGGGTTTTACCTGATTCCCTTCAAAGATCTGCAGGGAATCCAATTGCCACGTTCATTGGCACTTCTTGCGGCAATGTTGTTTGGTGCAGCATCCAGTCTGCAAAGGCCCCAAGACCGCTCAATCTCGAGCAGAACCTTTTGGACTATCCCTACGGCAATCTCTGCAATTCTGCTCAGTACAACCGGATGGATCGCGCTGCATGTCTTGGGATCTCGAGATTCTGTCATGGGAAACTTCGAGAATTTTCCCGTCCACAAAGCCGTCGCATTGATTCCGGCGATGTTGTCGGGTGTTGTGTTGCTTGCTCTGCGCCCACAACTCCACATTCGAAATTCACTCCGCATTGGCAGGTTGTCCACCCATTGGTGGCAGGCTTTGGGATCGTTCACCGGAATCGCTGTTTCTCTTGCGCTTTTGGATGAAAGCGTGATCACCGGACTCGATTTTGCAGCCCTGACGAGCCTGATGCTTGGACAGTACTTCGCACTGCGTCAACAGCCCCCGACAATCCAATTTGCTCGTCCGCTCGCTTCCGTGCCAATGTTGGAACCTGAGAAATCACTTCTCAGTAGCCAAAACAGCTGACAAACAGGTTTATTCAACATGAAATTTTCGGTCCGCTCGGCATGTCTCTTCTGCGGAGCCCAAAAAGGCAATGACTCATATTTTTGCGAAATCGCATATGAGGTGGGAAAAATTCTCGGTCAGAAAAATATTCGTCTCGTTTACGGTGGGAGCAAAGATGGGTTGATGGGAGCAGCCGCCAACGGAACTCTTGCAGCCGGAGGAGAAGTTCTAGGTGTGCTGCCTGAGAAACTTGCGAACCGGGAATTGGCACATCCCAAGGTTCAGAAGATGGTCACAGTCGACTCAATGGCTCAGCGCAAGGACGTGTTGATGACAGAGTCCGACCTTTTCATTGTTCTCCCAGGAGGACTTGGAACTCTGGATGAGCTTTTTGAGGTCCTGACGGCAAACACGCTTGGCTTTATGAAAAAGCCAGTCATCGTGCTAAATTCTAATGGCTATTACACAGGGTTGATTGAGTGGCTCGAGCAAATCTCGGCCACAGGACTCAGCAAGCACCCTGCAGAGTTGTTCACGGTGGTTGCAGACGTTCCATCACTTGCCGACCTCCTCGCGTAGAAGTTTTCTCCCGGGCTTGCAGCTGTCGAACATCTCAGGCAAGTTTGCTCCAAGACCTGCAGAACGTCCGGAGCCGAACAATGCTGATTTCAACCCGCACATGGATGCCAGCCCAGACCGATGGCCTCTGCCGATCGTTGTGCAAGATTTTTTTGATTGCGGCATTTGCGACTGTCGGGCCGCACCAGACAACTGCCCTGGCTGCTGACTCAGAAAAAACGACAGACTCCAAGATTTCTTCAGAATTGAAGCAATTGCAGATCAAAGCCAGCAAGCACGAGTCTTTCAAAGTCAAATTCGACCAAACAGTTTTCAGCGCACTGCGAAAAAAAACCACCCGCAGTGATGGAGAGCTGATCTTTTCACAGCCGCGCAAATTCCGGTGGGAAATAGTCACTCCCAATCGTGAACTGTACGTCAACAATGGCGAATGGTTTTGGAAATATGTTGAAAACACAAAACATGCAGTCCGACTGCCGGCAAATTCGGGCGACCTCGAGTTCCTCGACGTCATTTTTCAACTCGACAAACTTTCGGGAAAATATCAGCTCGAAAAATTGACCCGACTCACCGACACACAAGGCAAGCAAAACAGGGATTGCCCCAAAGGGCATACCTGCGTTGGTCTCGAGCCGGTGCAAAAAAGTGCGCAGTCGAAGGTTGAACTTGCCATCGATCAGACAAATGGATTTGTCAGTGTCGTCAGGATCGACTTCCGCAATGGCAACCGCACTCTCATCAATTTCAATTCTTTCAAGGGAGGCAAAGTTGCCTCCGACGCGTTTGAATTCACACCGCCTCCGGGCACAGCAGTCGACAAAAGGTAGGCATCAGGATGTTCTTTGCCGACAACCTTCAACAATTGAATTGGCGAGTCGTACTCGACATCCTGCTGGTGTCGTTTATTTGCTACCAAATCATGAACATGCTGAAAGGTACGCGCGCCGTACAAGTCATCATCGGGATGATTGTCATTTTTGTTGCCTACGCGCTGAGTGGTTTTCTTGAACTCAACACACTCAACTGGATCATCTCGAAATTCTACTCCTCTATCATCGTTGTTGTGATCGTTCTTTTTCAAGATGACCTTCGTCGTTTGCTGACCCGTGTTGGCCGTGGACCCTTTATCCAGGGCATGGACGAAAACATGGGCGTACGTGCCATTGAAGAAGTCATCAATGCTGCCCGCACCTTGAGCCACGAACGAGCCGGGGCCATCATTGTTTTTGAACGTGGCATTGGACTCGATCGTCTTTATGATCACAGCGTGAAACTGGATGCCCTCGTCAATGAACAACTTTTGTTGTCCATCTTTCAGTCGTTTTCGCCACTTCATGATGGTGCAGTCATCATTCAGAAAGGACGATTGACCTGTGCGTCCGCGCAATTGCCGTTGTCCAAAAATCCAAGCTTCAGCAAAAAAATGGGAACAAGACACAGTGCTGCGGTGGGAATCGCCGAAGAAACCGATGCTGTCGTTTTGGTTGTTTCTGAGGAAACAGGAAATATTTCGGTTGCGTGGGACGGTCAGTTGCAGCGTCAACCGAATGCAGACACGACCCGCAGACTCCTTCTCACATTGCTCATTCCGCAGACACGAGAATCGCCAGCCGGCATCATGGACTCGGTCAACATCTTTACGCGATTCTGGCAAAAGATCTTCCAGACTCCGGAACCGGCGACAACCAAGGATTCCGGCCGAACAGAATTTGCTTCTTCAGCTCGACGCCCTGCATGGGGTGACGCAAAGTCATCTGACAACACGACAAAAAGCGTTTCGAGACAAAATCTTCTCTCGGCCGTTGGAACCATCTCCACTCCGGGTGACGAACCGCAACGTTGGTCGATGAGTCTGCGTCTTCCCCGACATCAGCCACAACGCAAGTCAAACCTGTCGGCCAGTGTAGAGACACCCGCAGAGGCATCCATCGAAGAACCTCTGGAATCATTGGTGGATGAGGACTCACTTGAGGAAGACGGAACCAAAATTGACCATCGGTTTGTTCCGCCATCGCCTCCCGAGCCGCCACCGCGGGATGTGACGGTGGGGGGTATCTCACTCAATCCACCCATTGATCACAGCGAGCCTCCTTCAAAGAACCAAACCACCACAGAACCAGCAGCCGGCCGGGAAAAAGACGAAGGGGAAATAAAATGAATCCTCCAGTCTCCATTCTGAAGCGCACTGTTCGGGTCTTTGTCCACAACTTCGGATTGAAGTTGTTGTCGCTTGGTTTTGCAGTCGCGCTCTTTTTGATTGTCCGCAGCCAACAGGTGCGTGAATTCAACAGGGCAGTGAGGGTTCGACTGCACACCGAGGGCAGTGTCATTGTCATCGGTCCACAAGAGCGCGTTGCAAACATCACTCTCAGAATGCCCGATACCCTTTTTACTCGCCTTCCGACTGATGAAGAATTGACCGGTGAAGTTGATTTGCGCACCGAGAAAGCTGGCAAGATTCGAGTCAGTCTGTCGGGTGAAAACTTTCCGAATTTGGACCGCCGTTATTCAGTCATCGTTCATGAGCCATGGCTCGAAATAGAACTCGACAAACTCATCCAGAAAAAAGTGCAGGTCAAAGTCGTGTTGCAGGGCGCGCCGCGTGCCGGATTCGAAATTCACCGGGTGGCCATTGATCCACCGGAAATTGAATTGATTGGCGCCAGGCAGGATCTTGCAAAATTGGAGTCGATTTCCACGATACCGGTCGACGTCTCGAACCTCGGCCCCAAAGACTACACGGCGCAAGCGGGCCTTGCACTCGATTTGGGTGCGTCCATAAAGCCAGCTACGATCGACAAAGTGAATGTCAAAGTGAGTTTCGCCGAAAAACCGGCAGCACCTTGAACTTGATTCAGAACCAAAACGCTTTCAGGGACGAAGCAAATCATGGGCAAATATTTTGGCACAGACGGTATTCGAGGCGAAGCCAACGTCGGAGTCATGACTCCATCAATGGTATTGCGTGTTGGACAAGCGTTTGGCCTTGCGCTGCGCGAGAAGACAGAAAGGCCTCGAGTCATTATCGGAAAAGACACGCGGGTGAGCGGCTACATGTTGGAAGGAATTCTTTCTGCAGGGCTCTGTTCGGTCGGCGCTGACGTGCTTTTTGTCGGACCCTTGCCGACTCCCGGCGTGGCATACCTCACAAGAGGCATGCGCGCTTCTGCAGGCATCATGATCTCAGCCAGCCACAATCCGTTTCACGACAATGGAATTAAATTTTTTGACAAAAACGGTTTCAAGCTTCCGGACGCTGACGAAGATTTCATCGAACGGATGATCGATGACCCACAACTTGAAAATCGCGTTGTCAATGCACAAAAGATCGGACGAGCCAAACGCATCGACGATGCCATTGGTCAATACGCTGTGTTTTTAAAAGAACGATTTCCAAAAGCGTTGAAGCTCGACGGAATGCGGATTGTCGTCGACTGTGCGCATGGCGCCGGTTACAGGGTTGGTCCCAAAGTGCTGCGCGAACTGGGAGCTGAAGTTTTTGAAATCAACAACGAACCCAACGGCTTCAATATCAATCTCGAAGCCGGAGCTTTGCATCCCGATCGTCTCAGAGAAGAAGTACTTCGCTACCGTGCTGATGTTGGCCTTGCACTTGATGGTGATGCCGACAGACTTGTTGTGGTCGACGAAAAAGGCAACATCCTCGATGGCGACCAAATTATCGCCATGTGCGCTCTTGAAATGCAGGCAACAAAACAACTAGCCAACAACAGTGTTGTCGTGACGGTCATGAGCAACAAGGGGCTCGACGTTGCACTTACCAAGGCGGGCATTGAAGTCTTCAGAACACCCGTTGGCGATCGCTATGTTGTTGAAGAAATGCGCAAGAGAAACATCGTGCTTGGCGGCGAGCAAAGTGGCCACCTGTTGTTTCTGGATTCCAGCACCACCGGTGACTCGATCATTGCAGGCCTCAAAGTCCTCGAGATGATGTGCAGGCGCAATCGGCCACTCTCCCTGCTCGCTGAAGTGATGCAAAAACTCCCCCAGATCACCCGCAACGTCAAAGTACCGCGCAAGGTTCCGCTGGAACGGTTGCCCGAATTTGCCGCCAGATTGACAGAAATTGAAAAAGAACTCGGCAATGCAGGCCGAATTTTGTTCAGGTATAGTGGGACAGAGACCTTGGCACGCATCACGATTGAAGGCCCCGATTTGGTGATGATCCGGACCTATGCTCAGGAACTCGAGCAAATTCTGAATCGGGAGATTGGCCAATCCCGAGAATAAGAGATGATTATGGAGCCTTCATTCAAACCAAAACGAACGTTCCTTGCTGATGTTAAAGAATCCGTGCTCGAGACTTTGCCTGACTCTGAGGAACTGAGCCGCAAGGTACGCCTTGGATTCCTCAACACGATCGTTCGGCCTGCTCGACGACTTTCAAATTCAGACGCAGTTGGATTTGCTGAAAAACACATCGACCTGACACTCGCTCGCGCCTTCCGAGAAGCGCTTCAAACCGCTGGTCTCAAATCTTGCGTGAGCGACAACTCTTTCGGCCAGTTACATTACTACGACACACACCCGGGCTCCGACGAGCCACCTCTGGTCATGATTCACGGTATCGGAAGCAGTGGCCAATGCTTTGCTCTTTTGGCCTTGATGCTGAAAAACAAGCGGCGGATTGTTTTGCCTGACCTATTCCATTTTTCAGGTTTCAGCGATCCAAACAATCCTGTCATGACACGACCGGATCACACTCGTTCACTCAGCGATTTCATTGCCAGCATTTCGCCAAAGGGTGCCGATGTGGTGGGACTCAGCCTGGGCGGCTGGTTGGCGATGTCGCTGGCCATCGAAAATCCCGGGCTGGTGAAAAGCCTCACCCTTTTGAACCCGAGTGGACTGGGATTAAGACCCTATGCCTTGCGCGACACCTTGATTTACTTGAGTTGGAGCAAGTTCCATAGCCTTTACCCAGGAATCATGAGTGCATTCCCCTATTCAGGCGTTCCCATTGTGAGTTCTGTGCTCAAACGCGGAGTCTACCGGGTGCTGAAAGACGATGGCGTGCGAGACTTTGTCAAAACCGTGGGCTCCAACGATTTTCTCGACAAGGATTTGGCAAAAATCAGATGCCCCACCCTGCTGATGTGGGGCATGCAAGACAAACTTCTGTCGCCCGAGACCCCGCTGGCCCTCATCCGGGGCATTCCAAATTGTCAGGGATACTGGGTGCGTGATGCAGCACATATTTTGTGCCTCGAAGCTCCCCTGAATGTTTTCGATTGTCTTGTCAGGTTCCTTGACCTCGAAAGAATTGAGGACAACAATTTCGTATCAATGGTCAGGAGTACGCATCGACTTTATGCGATGCAGGCCATCAGCCCACAGGACACAGAAGACAATTGAGGTGAACCCATGTCTGCGCAGGATTCAGCGTTTACTCAATTCATGGAACATTTGTTTGCTGGAGCAAAGTTGCGTCGCCAGGAGGTCAAGGCCTTCATGGATGCAATTCTGCTTTCCAATCTATCGGATGTGAGGATTGCATCACTGCTGACGGCCATGCGGCTGACCCCCCTTTCGCAGGAAATCGTCCTGGGGGCTTTGGAAAGCCTCAACCAAATGGGAATGAAACCTCCCGGAAGCCATCATGGCAAGGCACAACCCGACCCGGTTGAATTCAAGCGACATAAACAACTCGTCGACAATTCAGGTACCGGTGGCGACGGCTCAAACACCTTCAACATTTCGACAATGGCAGCGGTTGTTGCGGCAGCCTGCGGTGCCAAAGTGGCAAAGTTTGGAACACGTTCCATTTCGAGCCGATGCGGCAGCGCAGACGTGCTCGAAGCATTGGGAATAAACTTGACCCGCAGTGTGGGCGCGATGCAATCCCAGATCGACTCCATGGGCTTCAGCTATCTCTACGCACCGGCCTTGTTTCCCTCGCTTCAACATCTTGGCGTCGTGCGCAAGAGTCTGGGCTTTCATACCATTTTCGACATCCTGGTGCCTCTTGCCAACCCTGCGCCGTTGGCAGGACAACTTGTTGGAGTCTATTCGGCAGATATTCAAATTCTGGTTGCCCGCTGCCTGCAAGATTTGGGGCGAGAGCGTGCAATTGTTGTACATAGCGAAGATGGACTCGATGAAATATCCGTCTGTGGTCCCAGCAGGATCATTCAACTGGCCGATGGCCAACAGAATGCAGAGACATGGACGCCCGCAGATTTTGGAGTTCCAACCTACAAAAAAGATGCTCTGCGAGGAGCAGGCATCGAAGAAAATGCCCAGTGCTTCGTAAGTACGCTGCATGGACAAAATCCTGGTGCCGTTGAAGATGCAGTCATTGTCAACGCTGCAGCGACGCTCTGGTGCGCATCAATGGTAGGTTCAATCAAATCGGGAATCGACATGGCACGAGAAGCCATCCGAAATGGAAAGGCTGCTCAAACCCTCGAGACCTGGCGAAAGAAATCCCTTGAGTCACCCAGTCATTGATACTCTGGTTGAACTGGAGAGCAGCGCTGCCCGCATCTGGTGGAGCAGCGAAGATCGTGCTGCCTGGCGTGATGATTTGCTCAGGCGCCTGGATTCCCAGCCGACTCTTTTTCTGAAGTCATTTTTGAAACAACCCAGCACCGGATTCGAAGTCCTCACCTGGGACGAAGATCTTCTGCGTTGTTTTTCCCAGACCCGACAACCATCCACAGCTCGAACCTTCGAATCAATTGCCGAGAAAATACAAACCGTCGAGAGTGGCCAAATTCTGGGACTGATGCCTCGACCCGGATTTTGGTTGACCGAAACCTGGCACGAAGAAGAAGACATCCTGCGCGAGTCCCTCTCGATTGCCAAAAAAAAACAAGCGTTGATTGTTCGATGTGGTTTTGTCACGGAACAAAGTGATGTTCTCTTGGCAGCCGAACTCGGGTTTTCGGGAGTTCAAATTCATGCTGCTGCATTGGATTTGTTCGAATTGCAGTTGCTCATTGAACTCGCCCGAGACTGTCGATTGAGTCCTATTGTCTCGATCTCAGACACGGCACAAATGCAAACATTGCTTGAGACAGACGCGCCTCATGTTGCTCTTTGCTGCCTTGCCGGTGAAGGCTTCGAAGAAGCAATTCGATTCGTTCAAGATGCGCTTCCTGGAATTCCATCGAACTGCACAAAGATACTTCTCACGGCTGCTTTGGACGAAAAAGAGGTCATGAACTTTGCCCGTTTGGGCTTTCACAGTGTCATGACGCTCGTTTAAACCGCTTCTTCTTTGACTCGACGCTCAAGGAAAGAATCCAGACGAATGCGCCATTGATCAGATCCGACCTTCACATTCGAACGGGTATAGACAAACACACCAATTCCACAAAGCATCGTGAAAATGCAAAGAATCTGGCCCATGGTCAGAGTGTTGTTGAAGTAATACTTGAGTTGTTCATCAGCCTCCCGGAAATACTCCATGAAGAATCTGTAGAAGCCATAGAAGAACACAAACGCAGCGCCAATGGTGCCCTCGTTGCTCTTGAATCGCCTGACGATCACAAGAGTCAGAAACAACAACCAACCTTCGCCAAGGCTCTGGTAAATTTGACTGGGGTGACGCGGCAAATCGCCTCCTCCCGGAAAAATCATGGCCCATGGCACGTGATCTGAAATCACCCGACCGTACAACTCACCATTCATAAAGTTGCCAATGCGACCAAGACCAATTCCAACCGGAACGGTGAAGGCAAGATTGTCAGAAAGGTGCCAGAAGTTGATTCCATGCCGTCTGCAGAACAACACAATGGCGATGATGACTCCAACGATGCCACCGTGGAACGAAAGCCCTCCCTCCCAAACCTTCAGCGCATCCAGCGGAGCTCGTGCGTAGGAATCCCAGTTGTAGATAAAGACGTACGCAATGCGGGCTCCAATGATCATCCCCAACATCAGATAGGCGATCAGCGAATCCAAAAGAATCGGTGTCAGCATGATGGAACGGCGTTTGATCCAATGACGACAGCAGAGGTAGGTAAAGATAAAGGCGAGAAGGTACATGGTTGAATACCAGCGAAGACCCCAATTGATTCCAGCCTTGTGTAAACCAAAAAGAGCGCTCAAAAGTATTGAAGCCAAAACAAAAAGAGGTCTCAGAGTCGCAACCCGATCCAGCTGTTTGTCTGTCAACTGGCGTATCCGAGGCCATCCCCAGAGCACAGCCAATCCGGCGAGAAACAAAACAAGCAGTCCGGCAATTCCACCAGCTGTCGACATCCAATCCAGTTTGAGACTCTCAACAGTGAATATAAATGGACTCAAATCGTGTTTATAATAATTGCCCGTTGCCATTCAAATTCCCCAATCCGGATTGCATCATTCAAAAAGGTGAACAGAAAAAATTTTCTTTGAGGATACACCCCGCTGCTTGATTTGCCAAAATCCATCCGCTAAAGTTTCCGAAGACACATCCGTGTTCACAATTAAAGGAGTCGCAATGGCCAACAACACTGTTTCCACGCAGCAACTCATTTCAGCCGTCGCTGAGAAGTTCACAGACAAGCTTCCAAAGAAGATGACCAAGACTCTGCTCACAGAGTTCCTCTCGACGATTGAGTCCGAAATTGCTGCTGGCAACAAAGCACGCATCGACAAGCTCGGCATCCTCTTCGCCAAAGAGCGCGCTGCGCGCACCGGTCGCAACCCACAAACAGGCGAGACAATCTCGATTCCTGCTTCCAAGAAGGTTAGCTTCCGCGCTGCCAAGTCTTTGAAGGAAGCTGTGGGCACACCCCGCAAGTCTGGCAAGAGCAAGCGCTGATAAAGCTCTCCTGCAGACAAAAAGGCCACCCGCAGGGGTGGCCTTTTTTTATTGATAGACGCAAAGGACTCGTCAGTACTCGTACCGCAATTCAACACCAAAACTGGTTCGTTCATCTTCGGGCTTTGAAAAAAAGGCCTGCTGAAGACTCAAATTGAGCAGCAGCGTTTCAGGAACCATGGGGACTCCGATCCAAGCTTTGATAAACGGAGCATTGAAGGTCTCTTTCCAGGCCGGATCGCTGGACTGATCAGAGATGTAATCGCCAACCTCGAGTTTCGACTCCTTGGACACCTTCATTCCGCCAGAGGAAAATCCAGCCGAGACGAATCGCAGATATTCAACACCCACTTCCAGCGCAACGCGATTTTCGCTTGAAGTAATACCGATTTGACTCTTGTTTCGCGGTAAAGGAGAAAATTTTTCATAACCTACCCGAGTCATCAGTCGCACGCCCGGACGCAACAACGGCCAATGCAAAGCTCCAGCGATCAGCCACGACTCCTGGTAGTATCTCTCTTGCGAAAAGAAGGCCTTCGACCTTGTGTTCAGGCCCAAAGTTGCACTGTAGGCGGAAGGTTTTGGTGAAAACCTTGTCGCTGCCGAGGCCTCCCTGGCAATCAGAAGAACGCCGCTGACAATAATCCAACTTCCAAGCTTCTCAGTTGAATTTTTCATTGGCAAACCTTTCTCGCCGAAATCGGAAAGCCGGATGTTCCAAAATTGCTTATGATGGATGTACACCAGGATTTTTTGATTGCAGGATCAGCCTTGTCAATGAGTGCCACAAAAAACGCAGACAGCATATCGCCATCGGCGGCCGGAGACAGCACATCCCGATTGAAGCATCTTTTGGTTCGCTCATCCGGACTTGGAAGAGCCGCGCCGTCGGCATCGCGGAGTGCAACTCCCACCTTTGCCAACAGGGAAACAATCTCGCGCAAGAACTGCTGGCGAGCCTCAGGGCTTTTCGGATCAAGAGAACGGGAATTGAAAACATCCAGAAGAGTCTTTGCCCAAAGTGTGCCGATGCAATAAAAACGGCCGTTGCATACCTCCGCTTCCTTTGAGGAATAGGTGTCGTAGTCAAATGTTGCTTTTGAGAAATTCCGCTCGCGGGTGAGCTCCAGATCACCCAATGAAGATTGAATGACATTTGTAGAGCCTGTCCATACAAAACTTACGAAATCGGCAAACCCTTCGTTGATTCCCCTGACTGAATATTCGTTTTCGATTCGTCCTGGAAACAACTTTTCGCTTCTGACTTCATCGGGATTACATTTTTCGAATTTGTTGTTGAAGAAATATTTTTCGAAAATGGCATGTCCGAATTCATGCGAGACAATCTGCGGATTGAATGTCATCGGCACACGCTCATCTTTTCCAAGAGAGAAGAGAGCAAACTGTTTGACACCCGCCACGTATGCTGCGTTCGTCGTTTCATATTTCCGTGTCTGCTCATCAGACTCTTCGAGTACAATTGAAGGATGGAAAAGCACATTGAACGAGGAAAATCCGTCAAAGAATTCCTCAGGCTTGTACCCGGTTAATGATTCAATTTTTTCAATGAGCGTGTCGAATTGATAGCTGGCAGACAACATCATCAACGACTTGTTGTTGACCGGCTTGACCACTCCATTCACCGCCCGATATTCCAGACTCGGAATTGAGTAACCTGAAAACTGACTGCTGGTGATCACGGTGCCAATAGCCTCCCGGACTTCCAGATTGCCACCTTGCAACATCTTGAACCTGGGACTGCTCAAGTTCTCGAGGTTATCCATTTGCGGAAAAGTCTTTGGCCCGTATACAAATCGTGGAGCATCACCAAGATCGTTGATTGACGAAGGATCAAAACTCAAAACGTCAGCCTGGATTGGAATTCCCTGCGGATATTTTTCACCCTCTCTGGTGCAGGCAGAAGTGAAGAGGTGCGCAATTGTTCCTGCCATCATTAAACAACGGAAAGTTTTATTGTTCATTGCTCATACTCCGCAGGGCTGGGTCTGACCTCTGTACCAGGTACTTCCTCTATGGCTGGTTGAATTTCCATCGCAGGGGGTTCGACCATAATTGGAGTTGCCTGCTCGACTGGCTTTGGAGATTTGCCTGGACTGCTGACCGATTTTGCAGGCGAACGGATTGGCACAACTGCCTTATTTTCGGCCTCATCAACAAACAAACTCTCCGGCTTTCTCCAAATGACTTCAACCACTGGCCAAAGCGACCAACTGCCTGCCTCCGAAAGCAATGCACCACCACCCGAGAATTGCCAATTGCCCGTTGAATATTGGGTACGAACGTGTGCTAGAGCAGTGCCTGAAAAGCCCGTCCGGTTCACGAATAGATTGTCAGAGACTGGGTACTGGTGAAGCGTCATCAATGTGGGGCTGAATCCAAGTCCCACAGACCAGTCGGTTTCGATGGGTACATCATAAAGAAAATTCAGCCAGCTGTAGAGTTGATCTTCAAAACCTACAGTGGTCAGATCAACAGCCCTGTCTGCCAGAAAGGCCAGGCCAATTCCAAAGGTCATTCTCCCCGCGGAATCCATGTCGTAAGCAATGCTGTTCTGAAAAAGAGTGCCGAAACGCTTTTGCTTTTCACCCAAAAGGCGGGCGCCCACTGCCACCTCGCCGAGGAGTGAGCAGCTCAACGTGAGTGTTTCACAATAACGCGCTTTGCCACCCAGGCTGAGAATCGGAGTGCCCACCAAAGTCAGACCAGCAAGGTATACATTTCCAAAAATATTGCTTTTGGCGCTCGATCCGTACCACAGGTGTCCTGTCGACAGGTCAAATTGGAAGGACCCCTCGGGCGCAACTTCTGTATTTAAAAGGCCGGCTGTATTGCTATCAGGTGCCGTGTTTATGACTTCACCTTTTTTTGCCGCAAGTGCCTCACCGACGAAGTGCGGCATAAAACTGATGGCCAGAATCATGAACAAACAAAAGGGCAGGCCGAGTCCTGTTGTTGGCAGTTTCAACCGCATGCAGTTCTCCATCTTTTTTTCCTGGTCCCAAGAAGGTAGCATGACTGTCTACGGAGGTATCGCCATGGCAAGGAATTCGTCAATTTTGTTGGCCTCGATTGGAATCTTGACCGCAACCGGTATTTCGGCTTGCGCAACCGTGGGTGATGATTTCCCGAGCGATGTGAATTGGATTCTCAAAGACAAAACCACAAGAGTTGAGCTCGAGCAAAGACTCGGTGCTCCATTTCAAGTTGGTTACGACAGTGGCCAGTTGACGTGGACGTGGGGCTTTTATCGTTACTCCCTGTTCCGTCCGACACGCACAAAAGATCTCGTGGTCCGCTTCAACAGCACAGGAACCGTGAGCAGCTACAGTTTCTCGAGTTCCTTCGACGAAGACATCAAAAACCTGAAGAACAAGTGAGTTCTGCATCATGAATACGACTTCCGCATTGGGCCGAATTGTTGTGTTGGGTTTCGGAAACATGGGCCGTGCACTTGTGAAGGGCCTGCTGACCAGCACGGATAGGCAGGTGATTGTCTGCGACAGATTCGAAAATGATTCTGCGCATGAATTGTCCGAACGTTTTCCGGGACGCCTGCAATTCTTGTTGGCTTCGCGGGTTCAAAGAGAAGGCCTGGAGATTCCGCTCACTCAATCGGATACGCTGATCATTTGCACCAAGCCACAAAATTTTCAGGAAGCTGTGCAGTTCTGGAAGCCTGTTTTTCTTTCGGGCGGTGGTAATCCTCTGGTGATGTCAATTCTGGCAGGTACACCGATTGAACAGATTCAAAAATCTTTCCCGGGGTGTGTGATTTCGCGCGCCATGCCCAATATCGCAGCCACCGTGGATTGCGCAGCCACTGCAATGTGTTTCTCGCCGGAAGCAACCGACGGCGAAATTTCACGCGCACGCGCGATCTTCGAGGCGGTTGGAAAAGCATGGGTCGTGCCGGAAGAGCTGATGAACGCCGTGACAGGGCTGAGTGGAAGCGGCCCCGCCTATATTTACATGGTCATTGAGGCTCTCTCGGATGGTGGGGTCAAGATGGGCATGCCGCGCCAATTGGCACTTGAACTTGCTGCACAAACCGTTCTGGGAGCCGCAAAGTTGGTGCAAGACACCGGACAGCATCCCGCAGTGTTGCGCGATCAGGTCACCACTCCAGGTGGTACGACGATTTCTGCCATCCACGAACTCGAGCGTCACGGACTCAGACCAATGCTCATTTCTGCTGTTGTCACGGCAACCAAAAAAAGTAGACTCTTGGCAAGAGCAGCCGAAAAGAAGCACCAAAGATAAAAGAATTTTTCTCGCTGAAAGAGACCCTGATTTTAAAACCTTCATATTGTCAGCAGGAGTTGCCATGATTCACACCATTTCCACTTTGCTTGGTCTTTCTTTCGTCGCTGTTGGATGTATCAACCGCGACTACAATTCAAGCTCCAAGGCAGTCGCCGTCACCCCGACCGCAACTCCGAATGCCTCAGGAAAAGCAACAGTCAGAATTGAGTCGGCGCTCTGGAACGGCTCCCCATTTGCAATCAGGAAAGTGATTGGCAGCGAAAAACAAGAAGCTTCGTGCCACGGCGGTACGCCAAAATTCTCGGTCACTGACACCAACGGTAAGGTGCCGGATTTGATTGTTCCAACGAGCGTCACCGAAGTATGGATTTGTGGTGAAGCAAGCGCTGCCGGCTATCCATGGGTCAGGATCGATGTGCGCGAAAAGCTCAAGGAAGGTGAAGTCACCATCATTCGAAACAATGAAGCTGTTGCACCCGAGGTTTCAGACAAGGCAACCGTGCGTGTAACGTGTGCAAAATGGAAAGGCGAAGCCTTTGCCATCAGGAAGGTGATTGGAAGTGAAAAGCAGGAAGCTTCCTGTCTTGGTGGTACTCCGAAATACTCAGTCACCGACTCCAATGGAAAAGTGCCCGATTTGATCGTCCCGACCACGGTCACCGAAATCTGGATTTGTGGTGAAGCGAGCGCAGCCGGTTACCCGTGGCTTCGAGTTGATGTTGCCGGCAAGCTCAAGGCCGGGGAAGAATTCAAAATCTGCCAGTAAATCAGCGTAAAATATGTTTATATCGGCGGTAGACGTGATCCTCCGGTAACTCCTTTTGAGGGGTATACCCTGATGATTGGAGCTTTGGGGTAACTGGGAACGTCGATTTTTCCTGCACCGGGCATCCACAATTGGCATGCCCAAACGCAAGCATACATTCCGTCAAACCAGCCAAACCCCAGATTCGGTTCTGCAATGCCAAGTTCCCCCTTGGCATTCAACGCGGCCTTTTCGCACGAATGCCCGACGGATCGAGAACTTTGTGAAACCCGTTCCAGATCAGCCTGGAGTTCTTTCGACGAACTCGCTTTGTTGACACTGACTTCAAGACCAAAAAGATTTCGCAATTCCGGTGTCGTCAATTCGTTCACATTATCCATGGAAATAGAGCTCCCATGGACTGCAACCACATTCCTGACTCCCGCGAACTTCTTGTCCAGCAAATCAGGACCTGAAACACCCTGTACCTGCAGCACACAATACTCTGATTTCGATGTTTCCTTTGAAATCAAATTCGCGACCATCAGAGCCGATTTGTCCAATGGCAACTGGGAATCCGGCTCCAAGACCTGTTTTGCAATCAGATTTTGATTCTGACTGTAACATCCAGTTGCAAGACCGCAGCCAATCAAAATTCCCAAAGACAAAGTAAACTTCACCAATTCACTCCCCCTTCAAGAAAGATCATTTGATTCTCTTGAAATCGATCCTGAGCGCATGAACTTCTCCCTTCGGAAGAAGAATCAGCGCAAGCTTGTTTGCACCCGAATCCGTGAATCCCACACAGCCGTCGGCTCCTCCCTGACCAGCTGAAAGCAGCCGGGAGAAGTATCTTTTCCCTCTCAGCGCATTGCACTGAAGCTTGACTGGTTTTGGATTGTGTTTGACTCCCAGGTTGTTTCCAACCGCATTCTCTGACGCTGGAAAAAACACAAGACTCTGACTCGAATTGACTGCTTTTCCCGAATCACAACTCCTGAAATCCATGGCGTTCGGAAAAATATTTAAACTCCATGGCACGGGAATTCCCGCCGGCTTTGATTTCTTTTCACCATCATTTTTTCCACAGCTCAAAATGGTTTTGAAAATTCCACCGCCATTCGAATCCAGCTGTGTTT
>JBDLRR010000289.1:0-7053 GCA_039799985.1 Pseudomonadota bacterium
TGCGCGAGCTCAGATTGAATCGTTCTGCTCAATTCGCAATCTTCATTTTGTTCGTGTTGGTGTTTGCTGCATTGGCAGCCGACCTGCTGGCACGTCATGATCCATTGGCCATGGATTTGGAGTTTTCCAAATTTATTCCACCGTTTTTTGCAGAGGGTGGTTCATGGAATCATCCTTTTGGGACCGACGGCTCCGGACGCGATGTTTTTGCGCGCGTGCTACATGGTGGACGGGTTTCCTTGCTGCTTGGTTTTTTGCCGGTCGCTCTGGGTGCGGGAATAGGCGTTCCTTTGGGTCTTCTGTCCGGCTTTTTGGGTGGTCGGGTCGACAATTTGTTGATGCGTTTGAATGATTGTCTTTTGGCTTTTCCGGCTATTCTGCTGGCTCTTATTTTGGTGGCTTTTTTGGGCCAGGGCATTGTCAACCTGATGGTTGCTGTTGGTATCGCCTACGCGCCAACCTTTGCCCGGGTTGCCCGCAGCGCAGCATTGGGTGAACGAGGCAAGGATTATGTGACGAGTGCGCATGCCAACGGTGCCTCGACGCCGCGAATCCTCTTTCGACATCTGTTGCCGAATATTCTCAATTCGGTGGTTGTTGTGGCCACGATGAGCTTTGCGAGCGCACTGTTGGAATCAGCGGGACTCAGCTTTTTAGGATTGGGAGTGCGACCACCGGCGCCCGAGTGGGGAGCTATGTTGGCTGAAGGCAAGGCTTATTTTTACGAGGCTTGGTGGACGTTGGTTTTCCCTGGTGCGGCTATTTTTCTGACCGTTATTTGTCTGAACTTGTTGGGCGACTGTTTGCGGGACGCGCTGGATCCGCGCTCGGGCTCTCGCGGTTGAAGAGGATTGCAACAGAATGTCGATGAAATTGGCTCAGCGATGGGCACCCTATGGAACCAGTATTTTTACCGAGATGACTCAGCTTGCGAACAAGCACGGTGCCGTCAATCTTGCGCAGGGATTTCCGGATTTTCCTGGCCCCGCAGAAGTCCTCCAGAAGGTTGCCGAGGAGACTCTCTATTGCCACAACCAATACGCCCCTTCGATTGGTGAAAGTTCGTTGCGCAAGGCAGTCAGCGAGCTCGTGCGTCTGCGCACCGGCATTGAGTATTGTCCTGATGAAGAAGTCACCATCACCACAGGCGCCACAGAAGCGATTTACGCAGTTATCAATGCCTTTGTGAACCCTGGCGATCGGGTGGTTGTTTTTGAGCCTTGCTATGACAGTTATGCTCAGGCGATTGCGAATGCAGGCGGCGTCCTTGTCCCGGTGCGTTTGCATTCGCCCGACACGCCCGCTGGCATTTCAGCAAAGGGCTGGGCTGTCGATTGGGACGAATTCAAGTCTGCAACGGCTTCGCGTTTTTCATTGATGATTCTCAACACACCACACAATCCCACGGGCAAGTTGTTCAATTCCGTTGAGCTGGAAAAAATTTGCACGGCTGTGCGCGAGCACGATTCGATTTTGATGAGTGACGAGGTTTACGAGTATCTGACGTATGGCAATCCACAAGACGCCATTTCTCCGGCCTCGATGCCCGGCATGAGATCTCATGTTGTGCGCATCAGTTCGGCGGCAAAGACATTTGGTTTCACGGGATTCAAGGTTGGCTGGGTGACAGCACCTGCTGAACTCATGCGCGACGTTCGCTTGGTTCATCAAGCCATTGTGTTTTGCACCAATCCTGCGACTCAGCGGGGTCTTGCTGCAATGATTTCGGAAAAAAAGTGGTGCGATGCTTATCTGGGTACTTTGTCCAAAATTTATGGCGACAAGCAAAATTTTCTCGAAAGCAGCCTCAAGAAATCGGGCTTTCGGGTTCAGCGAGCGCAGGGAAGTTATTTCTTGATGGCGTCCTACGATACTCACGTTCAGGGAGCTGCTGTGCGGGATACCGACTTTGCAAAAACCCTGATCACCGAGGCCAGGGTCGCAGCCATTCCGCCATCCGTTTTCTATTACGGCAGCCAGCCGCCTCGACGTTTGAATTGGTTGCGTTTTGCATTCTGCAAAACCGACGAGACTCTCAGGTCTGCTGCAGAGCGGTTGGAAGATTGGGCGCTTCGAGACCCGTCCAAAGTTTGAAGCTGGCTCTTGCCTGAACATCAAAAAGCAGATTGCCGTTCATCACCGACCAGCCTTTTTGACTCGCCCACGAGTGAAGGGGAAGGTCTCCGTAGCTGACGCAAAACAAATTCTTGCTCGCCCATTCTGTTTGGTTTTCGAGTTTGGCAAGGCAGGTGCGCGCCAGAGTATCGGCTTCAGTAGAGGTTCCACAGGGCAGAGTGTTGATACAGAGAAGGTGTTGAGTGGGTTTGGCTTCGGGAAGAGCTTTCTTGCTCAAGTTTGATTCCTGAATCTGCCGATAGGCGAACGGAAGAACTGATTGGTTCAAAAATGCCGCGGCGATGTCTGTCTCGAAAGCGGGGGCGCGGCCCAAGACAAAGCCAGTTGCAATTGCTTCCGACATGCCAGGCAAGTCTTCGAGTGCGCACAGAGTTGTTCTCATCATTGCACCCGAACCCAATATTGCCACCCAAAGTGATTGCGGAGTGAGATGTCTTTTTTCTAAAATTTTTTTCAAAGATTCCGAGCAGCCTGCCAGGTCCGTGTTGGCCACTGACCAAATCCAGGACTCTTTCTGTTGATTGCGATACAGAGTGTTGGCTGCACCGCAACGGATGGCTGAGGAGTCGATGTTGACCGAATCCAATCTCAACGCCGCCGCTTTGAATGGATTTGTGATGTTTCCTCCGCCGAAAAGCGAGGACTTGCAGAGGCTCTGAACCACGGAAATAAATTCCGCTTCGTCTTGGGTTGGCAATGCAGCGTATTGCAGGTTGATGCCTGATGTTCTCGCCCATCGGGTGTGGGTGGCAGGAGAGGGTGAGCGGCCAAGTTCTTTTCCAAACAGCGCGAAAAACCGGCTCTGACCATCGGGAAGATTGATAAGCGATTGCATGCTGTTCCTTCAGCTGACAGGTTCGTCCATGAGGAATGTGATGTAGTTCTTGAGTGGTTCATCGGGTGTATTGGCACCCTCTGGAAATACGAATTTGCAGCCGGAACTTTCGATTCCACCTTGTTTACCTTTGTCGCGTCGAGACCACACTACTTTGCATGCAACGATCAGATTCTCTTGAGGAAAGTCTGGAAGTGATCCGAGTTGGATGAGCAGCAGTGAACCCTTTTTCAGGGGAGCGGGCGAGACCAACGCGCAGCCGCCGACACTCAATGAAACGAGTGTCAGAGCTTGGGTGTTCATCATCAATAAACCTTGAAGCAAAGCAGGATTTGAGAGCTGGCCCGAAAGATATCGGCTAGCATCTTCGTCGTTCAGGAGTGCTGCCTGAATCCGAAAGAACAATCCATCAACCCGTCCGAACTGTCTCTGCCGTGAATGCATAGAGTCGGACTTTTCTCGAGGCCAAAGGGTTGCCATAAGGAATAGGATGAGCACGAAGGAGACCAACGCGATGATCAGCATGGTTGGAATCGAGCTGCCAGATGAGTTGAGAGAATTAAGACTTGTTCTGGTCTGGAGCTCAAAACTTTGAGTTCCAAACTGTGCAAAGAGAGGTGAAAAAGTTGTGTGTTGTGTCAAAAAGTTCACCAGAAGCTCCAAAAAAGTGACGTGCTAAAAAAAGCTGAACTTCGACTCAAGTTATAGTGGGACATGACGAAGAATTGGTATCGCATGAATGTGCGGTGCTTTGCGTCGGGAAGACGCTGCAAGTTGTCACGTCGGGAGACGTAGCGGAAGAGTGAATTGGTTTCACAATTCAGGCGTGGGGACACAGCTTTGTCTCCGAGCGTCGCAGTCTGAAGAAGGGAACGTCTAAATGACAGTTGAAACTAAAGCTGAAGTATCGCACGCAAAACCAAAGCGTGCAAAGAAGAAGAAGACCGCTCGCGTTGCAAAGAAAAAAGTGGGCGGCAAGGCCAAGAAGAAAGTAGCTGCCAAGGCCAAGAAGCCAGCTAAGCTTAAGGCCAAGAAAGCCACCGCTAAGAAGGCTACTGCAAAGAAGCCAGCTAAGCGCAAGGCCAAGAAAGCTACCGCAAAGAAAGCTACCGCTAAGAAGGCTACTGCAAAGAAGCCAGCTAAGCGCAAAGCTAAGAAGGCTACTGCCAAGAAGGCTGCTGCCAAGAAGCCAGCCAAGAAGGCAAAGGCTAAGAAGGCTCCTGCAAAGAAAGCCAAGAAACCTGCAGCACGTAAGGTGCGCAAGGTTGTTGCCAAGGTCACTCCCCTGCACAAGGCTGGCTGAGACCTTAGGCTTTGAGCCTAAAAAGCGACCCGCCCTTTGGGCGGGTTTTTTTTGTTTGGCTCGAATTTTTTTGTCGACAGAACAGTGTTCAGCGGGTGCGGGTCAACTTTTCAGCGTTGGTTGATGGGGCATCCGAAGCGTGAATTTTTTCGGCGCGCAATTTGATGTCGTTCGTCAGTTGGGCAATCAGCTCGGAAGAAAGGCTGACGATGTCCTTGTCCTTCAGGCCATGGCGCCTCAAGTCACGAAAAAGATTTTCAGCGAGAGTCTTGTTGTTGATGGGCTGTGTGGTCTGGGGGTTGATGCCTGCCAGAGTGTTAGAAATTGATTCCATTGAATTTCCTCCCTTTCATCGACGACTGTCTGATAATCGAAAAGCTCTAAGCAAAGAGCGTGCCAATTTACATTGTCGGTCTTTTCCATCAAATTGGCACTTCGAACCCTGCTTGGGAAGTTGAGGTGTCTCATCTTCGCAAAGATGCAGGCTTGGTTGTCTCATTTAGGAGACGCTTTTGATATGAATAGCTTGGCAACATTGGCTCAGCGGTCTGGGCTTCAAACACTCGACGCCAACGTCGTGGTTCCGAACTTTCAATTCCCTGTGGTCGCAAGTTTGGCTGACGAGTCTGGAGGTGTGGCCGAGCCGCTTTTCTGTGATGCGCAATTTGGAACTCCTGCAGATCTGACTCTGCTCTATTTTACCCTGCCGGAGTGCGAGAACTGTCGTCCCGGTGCACGCGCCATGGAACGGGCTGCGGGAGTGTCGTTGGAGTCCATGGGGCAGCCGGCACCCAAGGTGTGTGTCCGGGTGGTGATTGGAGACTGGCCAACCCTTCCCGAGGTTGTTCAGGAGTTTCGCCAGCTGGAGCTCAAAAGCATTCGAGGGTTGGTCTGGGATCCTCAGGGTGTTTTGAATGAACGCTTGGCGGTTGTTGCGCAGCCTGCTTTCTACCTGCTGGACCGAGGAGGGCAGCTCCTGGCCTACCAAAATGGAACTGTCGAATTTGCTGCCCCTGGCTTCGATGTGTTCTGGCGAAGCATGCTGCGGGAGTTCAAAGAGAGCTCTCGAAATGGGGGTTTTGAAAAATTAGGCGACGTTTTTAAGGCTGAACGTCCATGGCTGTCAAGTCAGCCAGTCAGTTTTTTGAATCAAGGCGTGCTTTCTGCGTTCTGGCTGGTTGTCCTTGTGCTGCTCTGCTATTCTTTAGTCAGGTATTTACTACGACTTCGAAAGAATTTCTCCGGGTCTAAAAATTCATCTTGACCCAGAGCTCCGGTCGTAGAATGAAGAGGGTACTGAAAAACCTGTGATGGTCCGGTACTCCTCTGACAGAGGTGTACCAGACGTGCGTACTGAAGCGCAGACTGAGGAGAGCACATGGATATGCATGAGTTGATTCGGCAGATGGAACGTGCAGAGCGAATTTGGCCAGACGATCGCCCATGGGCTATACAAATTCTTGCCGGATACCTTCATGTGTCGCCATCAGAACTTCTGACCCTGTTCCGCCAAATCAATCCGACCCTTGAAACAGAACGCGATCAGGTTCTGCCGGAAGACCTTCGTTTGTTGCGCGCGCATTGCGAGCGGATTCTCGAAAAGCATGCTTCTGAAAGTCTTGAAGACAAGCGAAAAGAGCAGGCCAAAGCGCGCAAGACAATTCAGACGCTGCTGCCAAAGATCTCTGAACTGATGGCATCCAAAGACAACACACGCGCCCTGAACACCTACATCTACATGTTGGGCGAAACCGGTGAAGTTGCCACTCCCGAAGAAAAAGCACAGTGGTACGAAGAAATGGGACGTCTGAGTCTCAAGGTGAAGCGTCATCCCAACGAGGCGGCGCGTTATTTCCGTTCGGCGGTGAATGCTCTAAGTTTGCTTGAAGATGCAGAAGGCATTCAGGACTTGCTGGAAACCTACGATGAAGAGTTCCAGGGTGATGAAGCCCGCAAGTCGTGGGAACTTGTTGTTGCAACAGGCAAGGAATCACTTGCGAAGCTGACCTACTCTCTCTGATCTATCCGTCACTGGATTGTGCAGGCTGAAAAAACTGCAGGATCCAAACGTGATGCTGATTCCGAAAACCCCACCGGGTCTGAAGGTGGGGTTTTTTCATGTTCAAAATGCGGACAGATGTGCATCTGCAAAATAAAGCCAAGGGCTTGGCCCTTGTTGCAGCTGTGTTTGCGCATGGTTTGGCGAGTGCAAACGAAACAACGCCAGCCAATCAGTCACCCAATCCACCTGTAGCAGAACAGGGACTGGTCAAATCGTTCAACGAGGTTCTGCAGGACCTTGTCAATGAGTTCTCTTTTGATTTGCGTGCCAAGGCTCTCAACGCACTGCGAACGGTCTCGATTCGACGGGTTGCTCTTGGCGAAGGAATTCCACGCACATACGAAAGCTATCTGGAAACCCAGGTTGCAGATGCGTTCCGCAAACACAGCGCCACCAAAGTGCTTCAATGCATGAATTGTCGTGTCCGTCGGACCGTTGTTGAAAATGGCCGGTTGGTGATGACGACTCCCATCAACAATCCACAGGAGCTCGATGCGATTGCTGCGCAGCTGGGTGTGGATGCGTGGGTTGATGTGACTCTACTTTATCAAGAAACCAGCATGATTCTGGGTTTTCATGTGTTTGACTCGAAGTCGAAAGAAATGCTTTGGACGAAATTGTACAACACTGAAAATATCTACAAGCAAAGAGCAGAAGCCAAGGAAACAGAAGATAAACAACAGCTCGTTGCCGAGCAGTCCAGAAAATCAAAATATT
>JBDLRR010000290.1:0-11028 GCA_039799985.1 Pseudomonadota bacterium
CGGACCATTGAGAAACCGTCTTGAGAGCCTGCTCAACGGCCTTCTTCTCGAGCTCTTGCCGCGCGGAATTCTCAGCGTGAAGAAATTCGGCCAATTCCAGAGCACGCATCGAATCGCGCGTGACCATCAATTCGACTGATGCCATTGCTGAACCAAGCCGCCCTGCAGCATTCAGGCGAGGGCCAATCTTGAATCCAACATCCGTGGCATCCACGCCACCATTTTCCAACTTCCACCCTGCCAACTTGAGCAGGTGATTGATACCGGGACGCTCGTTGTTGTTCACATGGTCGTGAATCACAGCCAGACCAACCCGACACAGAATATGGTTGACACCATTGAGCGGAGCCACATCAGCGATGGTGCCAATCGCCACAAAATCGAGGTATTTTTTAAGATTCAATTTTTCTGCACGCGGATGACCTGAAGTTCTCAATTCAGATCTCAGGGCGATCAACAGGTAGAACGCCACTCCCACTCCAGCAAGCATCTTGAATGGATAATCGCAGCCAGGCTGTTTGGGATTGAGTATGGCGAATGCTTCAGGAAGTTGTGGCGGAGGTTCGTGATGGTCTGTGATGATGACATCCAGACCAAGCTCACGCGCTTTTACGCACGCAGCGAGCGCAGAAATTCCGTTGTCCACCGTGATAACCAAGGCCTTGCCCTGGGCAGCAATTTTTTCGAGGCCGACGGGGTTCAGACCGTAACCTTCAAGAAGCCGATCCGGAATATAGACCTCAACCTCGTATCCAAGTTCTGCGAATGCCAACTGAAGCATCGCACAAGAGGTTGTGCCATCAACGTCGTAATCACCAAAAATGACGATTCGCTCACCTGCCTCCATCGCCGTACGAATGCGAGCAACCGCTTTGAAGATATCCTTCATCCATTCCCAAGTCGGCAACTTGCCCAACAGATCTTTGTCGGAAAGATGCCCCCTGTCGTCGGTTCCCCTCAGATGAACCAAGCGACTTTGAAAAAAGGATTCACAATGTTCAGAAGAAAGAAGAGGATCTGATTTGAGAGCCCATCGGTAGCGGAGGGATTCACCCAACCACTGTATTTCTGAAAGTTGACCAGGCATGTTTCACGCCAACATTAAGATGGACGCCGACGGATGACGACCGGCGGAATTTCGTTGGGATCTTTTTTCTGCTTTGCCTTTTGTGCAGTCTCGGTGGGTCGCCAGCCGTATTTTTTGAGAACTTCGTCCATGTAGATTGTCAGTGGAGCAGCCACGTAGATGGACGAATAGGTTCCGACAAGAATACCGATGAACATGGTCAGGGCGAAATCCTCGATCGCACCACCACCCAACACCGCCAAGACAATCAATGCCCCCAAACCCGTTGCCGAGGTCAAAACAGTGCGGTTCATGGTCTGGTTAATACTGCGATTGACGACGTCAAGAATTGGAGTTTTTGGCGCCAGAACCTGCATTTCGCGGATACGGTCATAAACGATCACGGTGTCGTTGATCGAATACCCGACAATTGTCAGAAAGGCGGCAATCGACGATGTGGAGAAGGGTCTGTCTAATGCAGTCATGAAACCAAGCGCAATAATCACGTCATGCACAAGGCAAAGGACAGCACCCGGAGCAAAGCGGGAGTCGAACCGGAGAGAGATGTAAAGGAGAATTCCAAGAAACGACAGCAAAAGCGCAAAGTAGCCTTTGCGTTCCTCTTCTTTGCCGATTTTGCCGGAGATGTTTGTTTTGGAATCAAGCTTGATTTTTTCTGCGCCTACGCCGGCTTCCAGCTTTTTGAAGAGCTCGTCAGCCTTTGTGCTGATTTCACGCTCATCCTGACCACGCTCGCGCTGGATGCGCACCACAAAAGATTGGCCCGAAGCCTGGGATCTGTCTGAAAGGGTTGTGACCTCGACCTTTCCAAGCCCGGACTGCTCGGCAAGCTTGAGCAACTTTTCACGACTGAATTCCGGATCCGCGATCGTCACATTGACCTCGGCACCACCGAGAAAGTCGATGCTGTAGTTGACGCCCTTCACCGCAATCACGATGATCGATGCAATCACCATTGCAATCGAAATACCGACGCTCACGCCGCGCCATTTCATGAAATCAATCGACAAGCTTGCAGGAAAGATTTCTATATTTCCAAATTTGAACGACATTTCGTAAACCTCAGAAAAACTTCTTCAACTGAATCGGCGAATACGGGTCTTTTCGATGAGCCATTGGCCAATCACTTCCGTGACGTAGTAGGACGTGAAAAGTGTCGAAATGATTCCGGCAAGCAACGTCACGGCGAAACCTTTCACAGCAGGGTTGCCGTAGATAAGCAACACAACTCCGGCAACCGCCGAGGTCACATGGGCGTCAACCAGTGTTTCAAAACTGTGGTTGTAACCTTTGTAGAATGCCTGTTTGGTTGTGAGTCCGGCGCGAATTTCCTCGCGGATTCGCTCGTTGATAATCACGTTTCCGTCGACTGCCACAGCCATTGTCAATACGATACCGGCAATGCCCGGAAGAGTCAGGGTTGCCCCGAAGGCTGCGAGAAAAGCAAGAATCAAAGCAACGTTGATGAGCATCGCGATGTTGGCAACAACGCCTGAGGTGCCATAAATCAGGACCATAAAGAATATCACCAGCCCGGCAGCAATCGATGAACTCAAAACGCCAGCCCGGATATTTTCTTCGCCCTCACTTGGCCCCACCTGACGCTCTTCGATGATTTTAACACTCGCAGGCAATGCACCTGCCCGCAAAACAAGTGCGAGGTCCTGGGCGTCTTTGCGTTGCTGCTCCATATCTTGTGAACGGCCGAGTGTGATTTGCGCGCGGCCGCCCAAAATAGGCTCGTTTACAACCGGAGAACTGGTGATGTTTTCATCCAAAATGATCGCGATTTGATGAGGCGCATTTTGTGGTTCGCGCGCCTGCTTCGTCAGTTCGCCAAAAATCTTCGTCCCTTGAGGGTTGAAGTTCAAACTCACAACGTATTGCGGCACGAGACTTCCCTGATCCGCTTGTTCGAGTGCACTTTCAATCATGTCGCCTGTCAAACGCGCCGTAGCCTCAACCAACATGGGAGTTGCGCTGACCAGTTTGGAAACGCCTCCTTCGCTGACCATTTTTCGATCGAGCATGACCGTGAGGGTCTTGCCGATCTTGCCCTTGTCACGCAGCCAAAGGGAGATTTTCTGCATGGTCTCGGGCTTGGTGTCGTCTTTGGGGATGTTGAGAGCCGTGCGGGCTTCTTCGATGACACTTTCAAGTTGGTCGGGACGCAGCTCTGCAGAAACAAGACGAAAATCCAGTTGGGCAGTGTTGCCAATCAGCTGCTTTGCACGCGCAGGATCTTGAAGCCCGGGCATCTGAACAACCACACGGCGATCGCCCTGCCGGAAGATATTGGGCTCAGCAACACCGAATTGGTCAATACGGTTGCGAATCGTGTTGATCGCCTGTTGAAGAATTTCGGAACTGTAATTTGAAACCGTGGATGGGTTGGCAACAAACATGACCTTCTTGCCATCAGCCTTGTCGAATTGAATCAGAATTGTCTGCTCGGAAACAATTTTCTTGAAAGCGTCAACTTTGCCTGCGTCTTCGAGTTCAACTGCAGTCGCATAGTTTTCTTCAACGATTGGTGATTGCGATTTGATTCCGTCTTTTTCGGCCAGGTCACGTGCGCGATTCATCGCCCGTGCGATTGTATCGCGAACTGATTTTTCAACGTCGACTTCAAGAACAAGATGCAAGCCACCGCGCAGGTCGAGACCCAATGAGATCCGCTGCGCGGGCAAAACGTTCTCAGCCACGCGGTGATACCACTTGACCGGCCTTCCCAGGGTTTCGCCTTCGGCCGGAGTTTCGCGCGGCCACGACTGCGGCTCGCCCAGAAACGTGGGCACCGTAAACAAAACCGCAAATCCGATTGCACACATCGTCAGTGAAAACTTGACCCACCACATGAGTGGCAGACCTGTGAACTTACCCTGGCCTTTTTCCATAGCCCGACCATCCTTGGAAACAGCGAACGTTCAAACGATAATAAGGTGAGAGCATAGCAATAAAGCCGTCGCCTTGGCCAGACTCAAAGCAAACTTTCACCAAATAAAACAAACCCCCTGTGCAGCAAAAACGCCACCAGGAGGTTTATTCAAAAAACGGAACAGCCGACGCCCGAGCCCGTGCTCATTTATTGAGCAGGCTGAAGACTTGGCTTTCCAAGTTCTCCTGAAATGGTCGACTTCAGAACGCGCACCGAAGTGCTGCCGAGGTCCAAAGTCACAATTGTGTCGGTGATGGATGTGATGCGGCCAATCAAACCACTGGCAGTAACAACTTCCATTCCTGTCTTTAGGGACTCGATAAAGTTCTTGTGTTCTTTTTGGCGCTTTTGCTGCGGACGAATCACGAAAAAGAACATGAACAGAATCATGCCGCCAAAGATCACCAGATTCATCCAGGCAGGAGCAGCTCCGGATGCAGCTGCCGCACCGCCAGCCGAGGCCGCATCGCCAGGAGCAACAACCACAGGGGCGTCGGCTGAGGGATTTCCTTGCGCCACAGCCAGAAGGGGCAAAGCAAAAGTTGCGATTGAAGCAGATGCAGCAGCATAAACGCGAGCAATGGAATTCTTACGGTTCATCATTTTGAGAGTCTCCCTGTGAAGCAACCTCGGCACAAAAAAAATGGACAAGCCAACCGGCTCGCCCATCTTGCATCCGCGACCGCCGTTGCGCGCTTCTTTAGCGGTTCAGACAGAGCTTTGCAATCGTCTGCAACTGCATGTTGGAAGTGCCTTCGTAAATTTTGCCAATCTTTGCATCTCGGTAGAACTTTTCAGCCGGAAATTCCTTGATAAATCCGTAGCCGCCGAAAAGCTCCAACGCCAGGCTGGACACGCGCTCGGCCACGTCGCTGGCAAAATGTTTGGCCATAGCTGCCTCGCGTACAAAATCCATACCCGCATCCTTCAAACGCGCAGCGTTATAGACCATCAGTTTGGCCGCCTCGATATCGATAGCCATCTGGGCAATCTGGAACTGCACACCCTGAAATTCGGTCAGCTGCTTGCCAAATTGTTCACGCTGTTTGACGTAGGTCATGGCTGCAGCATAGGCGCCTTCAGCCAGTCCCAACATTTGCGCGGCAATGCCGATGCGACCCTCATTGAGGGTTTCTATGGCAATTTTATAACCCTTGCCGACTTCCCCGAGCAGGTTCTCTTTGGGAACTTTGCAGTCCTCGAAAATCACTTCGCACGTGCTGCTTGCGCGGATTCCAAGTTTGATTTCCTTCTTGCCCAAAGCAAATCCCGGCATTCCCTTTTCAACAACAAAAGCCGTGATTCCCTTGTAACCAAGCTCCGGGTTCAAGTTCGCGAACACGATAAAAATATCTGCTTCCTTGGCATTGGTGATGAAAACCTTTTTTCCGTTCAAACGATAATGCGAGCCTTCATCCCACGCGCGCGTCCGCAGAGCAAAAGCGTCGGAACCGCTGTTGGGTTCCGTCAAACAATAGGAACCAACCTTGTTTGCGGTGAGTTGGGGAAGATATTTGTTGCGAAGATGTTCGCTACCCCACTTCATGAATGCGTTTTCAACCAATGTGTTTTGAACGTCCATCAACACGCTGACACTCGGGTCGACCTGAGCCAGCGCTTCAATAATCAATATCGCATTGAAAAACGTGCTGCCGGCACCACCATACTTTTCAGGGACTTCAACGCCCATGAATCCGAGTTCATGCATCTTGCGGATGATTCCGGGATCCATTGTTTCGGACTCATCCATTTTGTGAACGAGCGGCGCAATTTCACGTTTGGCGAAGTCCTGCGCAGACTGAAAAAACATCTTTTCGTCTTCAGACAGGTGAGTCAGTGGCACTGCCTTGTTGTGTACGTCGGTCATGGTTCAATCCTTCTTCCTGAAAAGCACCTCGATCTTGGGTCAAGGACGCTGGTCGAGGTCAGCTTAGTGTGACTGAAATCCCATATGCAACATGTCGGCATTTATTTTGCCAAAACTTGAAGAACCGGCTTGAGAACCAGATCAAATTCCTGAGCGCGCGAGATCAAGGGTGGCGTAAAAGAAAGCACATCTCCACGCGGTCCTGAGGGCAGGGTGATGAAGCCAAGCTCCAGAAGTTGCTCGGATATTCCAGCGGCAAATCCCGGTGAAGCCTTGGGAAACCAAAGCCCGCGCATGAATCCTCTCCCGCGAATCACAACGGGAATTGTCTTTTCAAGACCCAACGATCGGTAGGATTCAAGAAAACGTAAAAAACTTTGGTCAATCTTCGAAGATTCCCTTTTAAATTCAGGAAGCCGGCGGATGATTTCAACGACGGCAGCATGGCCCACTGCACAAGCCAAAGGATGCCCCAAAAAGGTGCTGGTATGACGTGCTTCCCCCGTGGAACGTCCCCAGGCATCCATGCAATCACCGACGCAAGCGCTCAGTGGCAATCCGCCGCCCAATGCCTTTCCAAGCACCATCAAATCCGGAACCACTCCATCGTGCTCATATCCAAACAAAGTTCCGGTGCGCCCAAGCCCTGTGTAAATTTCATCAAAGATCAGCAGCGTGCCGTACTTGTGAGCCAATTTTTGAACATGAGAAATGAAACCCGCAGGCCAGGTTCGTTCGCCACCGCGCCCCTGCAATGGTTCCATCACCACGGCTGCAATGGTCTTGGCCCGCAATGCATCCTCGAGTTTTTCAAGGACGGTATCCCAATGTTGAAGGCCATGTGTCGAATGGAAAAAATCTTCATCCAGGTCTTCACATCCCAAACTCAAATCCGGTTGGGTTTTGGGAAACGGAACAATGATATTTTTATCCTGCAGCCAGGGTTCAAACCCCCGCGTGAACGTCTGTCGATCTGACAACGCCAGTGGACCAAAATGCAGGCCATGGTAGCCACCCGAAAAACTCACGAAACGGTGCCGCCCGGTGACGACCATCGCCGTTTTGAGGGCAGACTCCATGGCTTCGCCACCCGAAAGACTCAGAATCGACTTTGCTGCGTCGTAAGGAGTGATTCGCGCCAACAGCTCAAGCAAAAGAACCTTTGAAGCTGAAGGATGAACGTCACCCATGCCATGAATCAATTTGGATGCCTGAGACCTCAAGGCCCTCTGCACCACCGGATGCCCATGCCCCAAAGCAACCACGCCAAAGCAGGCAGTGAAATCGAGATACTTGTTGCCGTCGACGTCGGTGACCTTGAGCCCGCGCGCCTTTTTCATCATGATCGGAAATTTATCCGATACAAAAGTCACGTCCGGCGATTCGACTTTTTGAAGTCGAGCCAACCAACGCTGACTTTCTTTCGTGTTGCGTGTGCGACGCTTGTGCGTCATGGATATTCCTTCAGAGTGCTCGCCTGTATTGCCCACCCACCGAGTACAATGCCTGGGTCATTTGACCCAACGTTGCAACCCGAGCGGTTTTCAGAAGTTCTTCAAACACATTTCCATTGGCGAGAGCAACTGCTTTCAGCTGTTCAATGGCTCGAGCAGCATCGGCGGAATGGGTCTCTTGCCACCCACGGATCGCATGCAAACGTGCATCTTTTTCTTCATATGATGCGCGCGCAAGCTCAATGTTGAGATTTGCCGACAATTCGTCCTGACGAGGATTCAAATAGGTGTTGACGCCTATGATCGGCAACTCGCCCGAGTGCTTCAACGTTTCGTAATAGAGGCTTTCTTCTTGAATTTTGCCACGCTGATATTGAGTTTCCATGGCACCCAACACGCCGCCGCGCGCAGAGATGCGATCGAATTCTGTCAGCACAGCTTCTTCGACCATGTCAGTCAACTGCGACAGGAAGTAGGAACCCTGATTGGGATTCTCGTTTTTGGCGAGTCCGAATTCTCGATTGATGATCATCTGGATGGCCATGCTGCGCCGGACACTCTCCTCAGTGGGAGTCGTGATGGCTTCGTCATAGGCATTTGTGTGCAGCGAATTGCAGTTGTCGTTGATGGCCAGCAAAGCCTGCAGGGTTGTCCGGATATCGTTGAAATCGATCTCCTGCGCATGCAACGATCTGCCGCTGGTTTGAATGTGATACTTGAGTTTTTGCGAACGATCATTTCCGTTGTACTTGTCGCGAATGGCAATAGCCCAAATTCTCCGTGCGACCCGACCAATGACCGAATATTCAGGATCCATTCCGTTACTGAAGAAGAAAGACAAATTCGGCGCGAAATCGTCGATCTTCATGCCACGACTCAGATAATATTCAACATAGGTGAATCCATTGGCGAGCGTAAACGCCAGCTGAGTGATGGGATTCGCTCCTGCCTCGGCAATATGATAGCCCGAGATGCTCACGGAATAGTAGTTGCGTACATCGCCCCGGATAAAAAATTCCTGAATATCGCCCATCATCTTGAGAGCAAAATCCGTCGAAAAAATACAGGTGTTTTGAGCCTGATCTTCCTTCAAAATGTCTGCCTGTACCGTTCCACGAACCTTCTTGAGAGTTTCGCCACGCACCAAATGAAACTCGTCCGGAGTCAGAACTCTGCCTTTTGCATTTTCTGCGGCCTCGACTTGCTGATCGATGGCTGCATTCAAAAAGAATGCAAGCAAGATTGGGGCAGGACCATTGATTGTCATGCTCACACTGGTGTTCGGGTCACACAGGTCGAATCCCGAGTAAAGTGTTTTCATGTCAGCAAGCGTTGCAATGCTCACACCACTCTCACCGACTTTACCGTAGATATCCGGACGCTGAGCGGGGTCATCACCATACAAGGTCACCGAGTCGAAAGCCGTCGACAAACGTTTCGCCGGATCGTTTTGGGTCAGGTAACGGAAACGGCGATTGGTTCGCTCAGGGCCACCCTCACCGGCGAATTGTCGCTTGGGATCTTCATCTGCGCGCTTGAAGGGAAAAACACCCGCTGTGAAAGGAAAAGATCCAGGAACGTTTTCCGATCTAACAAACCTGACGATTTCCGACCACTCATTTGTTTGTGGCAAGGAAACACGCGCCACCTTGGAACCGGAAAGGCTGGTCACATGTGTGGGAACCTCGAGCGTGCGGCCCCGGACTTCATACTTGTATTTTTCTCCGCGATAGTTCGCGCAGACAGCCGTCCAACCCGCGAGTGAAAGCCGGGTCTCTTCGCGCAACGAAGCCCGACGCAACTCACATTCTTTTTTCTGTTGCTCGGACAGATTTGTGATTGCAGCAACACGCTCGAATGCCTGCAATTCACCTGCCTTCTGTGCTTCAGTGACAGTGTCTTGGTGATAGCTCCTCACCACAGCGGCGATTTCGCTCAAATAGTTTGTTCGGTTTTGCGGAATGATCGGGGCAACCTGAGTACTCTTGTGGGCCAACGGAAGATCGAGCTTCGCTGTCCAGTGGTTCTCTCCGGAACGATCATTCAATGTTTTCAACAGAGCACGATACAAGGCATTCACGCCATCATCATTGAATTTGGACGCAATTGTTCCAAACAAAGGATAGGCAGAGTCTTCAACATGCTGCCCATGAAAACGCGATCTGCGCAGCTGAGCCTTGACGTCGCGATAGGCATCCTCGGAGCCGCGCCGATCGAATTTGTTGATTGCAATCAGGTCGGCAAAATCGAGCATGTCGATCTTTTCAAGCTGCGTTGCAGCTCCGTATTCACTCGTCATCACGTACATGGCCAGGTTGCTGACTCCAAGAATTCCGGTGTCACCTTGACCAATGCCGCTCGTCTCGACAATCACCAAATCAAATCCGCTCGAACGCGCCAACGCAATGGCATCATGCATGACGCTGGCCAATTCACTCTTGCTGCCTCGGGTCGCAAAACTGCGCATGAACACACTGGGATGACTAATCGCATTCATACGAATGCGGTCGCCGAGCAAAGCCCCACCGGTTTTCTTCTTCGAAGGGTCGACACTGAAAATACAAATCTTGCGTTCTGGGAACTCAAGGGTGAAGCGACGAATAATTTCGTCGGTCAAACTGCTTTTGCCGGCACCACCTGTACCGGTCACGCCAAGCACCAGAGGATGACGGCCTTTGTGTTGAGCTCCTTCGGATTCCATCGACGATTTCAAACGCCCTTGCTCCAGTTGCTTTTGCAGCTTTGCCGGCAATGCGTTCGTCTTGTTTTCAAGAAGCGTGAGGGCACGCGCCAAACGGAGCGTTTGGTCGGCACTCAGATCGGAATCCCTGAGTTCAGAACTCCATGAGTCCAAGGCATAGTCCGAGCGTTCCAGCATGTCGGCAATCATGCCCATCAAGCCCAATTTGCGTCCGTCATCAGGCGAATAAATGCGGGTCACGCCACTGCTGTGAAGATCTTCAATCTCGGATGGAATAATAACCCCACCGCCGCCACCAAAAATGCGAACGTCGGAACGGCCAGCGGCATTGAGGCACTCACGCATGTATTTGAAGAACTCAACGTGACCACCCTGATAGGAACTGATCGCCACGGCATGGGCGTCTTCCTGCAAAACAGCAGAGACAATCTCCTGAACACTTCGGTTGTGTCCCAGATGGATCACTTCGGCTCCACCCTGTTGGAGAAGCCGGCGCATGATGTTGATGCTCGCGTCGTGCCCATCAAAAAGGGCTGTAGCGGTCACAAATCTAATTTTGTGCTTGGGAGTATAAGGAATATGACTGTCCATGCTGTTCTCCGCACCCGGGATCGGGTTGATAAGGTGCATTCATAGCCTGCAATGCGGTCTCGACTCAACAGCGTGGAGGGTCTGACAGGGATTATTCGCCTTCACCTCCAACAGGTTGTATTCTTTGGCATCCTTGGAGGTTCACCATGTGGCCCAAAACCCTTTCTGAAATTGCGCGCATTTTGGCCAGCCCATTGCCAGCTCAATCAACGACAACCTCGACCCCCTGGGCTTCGGCTCAGATTCAGTCATTGAGCACCGACAGTCGCAAGGTTTCGGCGGGTGAATTGTTTTTCGCCATCCGGGGTGAAACCCATGATGGTCATCAGTTCGTTGCAGCAGCTCTTCAAAAAGGAGCTGCTGCAGCAGTCGTTGAATCGCAATGGCTGG
>JBDLRR010000291.1:0-4638 GCA_039799985.1 Pseudomonadota bacterium
GTTGAGCAAGATTTCAATGCTCAACATCATGAACAGGATGTTCTTGCGGAACATAACACCTGCGAGTCCAACCAAAAACATCAGAAACGAAAAATAGAGACCGAGCTCAGGCAGCGTTAGCATGTTCGGCGCCCCTCTTCTTGGCAATCACAACCGCGCCAATCACGGCCGCCATGATAAGAAAACTAATCAATTCAAAAGCCCACAGGTATTCAACGAACATGGTCGCTGCCACGTTCTTTACATTTTCCTCGGGCGCGAAAATTGGTCGGTGCAAAGCCAAACTGGAATCCGGCTTTTGCAGCCCCAGAGCTTCAACACCGCTGGTCAACAATCCGTGACCCACTTTGGTGCCAAGAGCCAATGCCACAAGAACAGCGATGACAGAGAGAACCATCTCTCCGATGGTGACTCCGCCGTAACGCAATTCTTCAGGTGGCAAGTTGAGCAACATGATGACGAAAACAAACACGACCATGATTGCGCCGGCATAGACGATAATCTGGGCCGCTGCGGCAAAATGCGCATCCAGCAAACCAAACATCCCCGCAAGCAAGGTCATGACGCCAATCAGAACCATTGCAGCACTCACAGGCCAACGCCGCGTGATCATCACACCCGACAGCAGGACTGCCGCGATTCCCATGACGATGAAAGAAACCATAGTCAGATCCATTCCAATATCCTCGCGTCCGAAGCGATGGCCTTACGCCAGTCGAAGGAAAGCAACAATCAACGCCATGACCACCAGATTCACCAGTGCCACGGGCAACATGTACACCCAACCCACACGCATCAGCTGATCATAGCGGAAGCGCGGAAGAGTGAAGCGCACTTGAACAAACAGGAACATAAAGATGGCAATCTTGGCGATCAGAACACCAAGACCAATCAGAGCTGCGACCCATGTTGCAGGCTCGGCTGTGAAAATCGGTGTCAGCAGCGAAACCAATTGGCCATGCGGAAGCCAAGGAATCTCGTAGCCGCCCAAGAACACACATGTGGTGAGTGCCGACAATGTGAACATCATCGCGTATTCGCCAAGGAAGAACAGAGACCAGCGCATGGAGCCGTATTCGACCAGAAAGCCCGCAACCAACTCAGCTTCACCTTCAGCAAGGTCGAAGGGCAATCGATTGGTTTCGGCAAACATGGTCACGACGAAAAGAACAAATGAAACAGGCGAAAGGAAAATTCCCCACTTGGGCAGAAAACCGATCGTTTCGGACTGCGCAGCGATCATCGTCTGAAGGTCGAGCGTTCCATAAATGAAAACCATCGGAAGCAAAGCTAAACCCATAGCGAGCTCATAGGAAATCATCTGGGCGGATGCGCGCAAACCACCGAGCAGGGCGTATTTGTTGTTTGAAGACCATCCAGCCAAGGCAACGCCGTAGACTCCCAAAGCGGACATCGCAAACAGATAAAGAAAACCGGCGTTCAGATTCACGGGCTGAAGGTCGATGGTGTGCCCGGCAACAATGATTTCTTTACCCAGGGGAATGCCTTGAATTGCGAGCAGACCCATGACCGCAGGAACAATTGGAGCGAGAATATAAAAGAACTTGTTCACGTGCTTTGGAACAAAGTCTTCCTTGAACAGGAGCTTGATGGTGTCGGCCAAGGGTTGTCCAAGGCCAAAAAGTTTGAAGCCAAACAGACCAACGCGATTGGGTCCAATACGGCGTTGAATGAACGCCGCCTGACGTCGCTCGACCCAAACCATGATGGGCGCGACTTGCAATGCAATCACGAGGGCAATCGCGATTTTGCCGATGCCGGCGACCAGAGCAACGTTGCTGTCCAGAAACTGAACGAGAGCGCTTGTTGAACCTTCCATGATGTTCTCCTCAATCCCAGTTCAATGCGCCGCGACGCAGGATGTAGATGTAACCAACCACGAGGGTGCCAACAAACAGCGCGACTTCGATGATTCCAAACCATTGCAGCTGGTCGAAAAGCACAGCCCAAAGATAGAGAAAGATGGTTTCGATATCGAACAGAATGAACAAGATGGCTGTCAGATAAAATTTCACCGACAAACGCTGACGCGCAGTTCCCACCGGCGTCACACCACACTCGTAAACGTCGAGCTTGGCGGGGTTGGGTTTCTTGGGACCCAAAAGAAACGACGCAAGCGTCGCACCGCCGGCAATCAGCAATCCCAAAACGAGTGCGACCAAAATGGGGAGATAAGGGTTGATTGACGCTGTCATCGCCAACGCCTCCAAAAAAGTCAAAAATTGGGTGCGGCACTGGCCTTAACCCATAAACGGATCTGGAACAAGTTAACGCAGGGCACTCTCCAGAGAGAGAGCTCCCCGAAGCACCATTGCGGCTGCCAAACGTGCAGTTTGCATTTGCAGATCGCGCGCCGGACAAAGTTCGGCAACATCGACCACACGACACATTTTGCGAGACATCACATCTTCCACGCATGGCCACAGAGTTTCAACCGGAACACCCAAAGAAGTTGAAGCGCTGGTGCCCATTGCTGCAGCAACATGAAAAACATCGAGATCAATCGACAGGTGAACGTCACCCGAAGAGCGTGCCGGATCGCACCAATGATTCAACCAATTCTGCAAATGCTCTCTCAAAGTGCGTTTGGGCTGCTCGGGGAGATTCCAATAGCGCCAAGGCTCGCGTCCCGCACAATACTCGGCAACCGATACGCTCTTTGCTTGAGCATAATCCCAAAGGCTCTGCGGATTCCGCTCACGCTGCAGACCAATTTCAAAAAGAGCGGCGCCTTCGGCGACACGATTGCCAAAATTTTCGATGACCCGCCGAAAGGGGGTCCCGCTATTGATTTGTCCATCGACAACAGGCCGCAGATCGAAATGAGCATCGAAGTTCACAATTGGAAGAATTCCAGCACAGCTGCGGGCATGACCGCCATAGGAACCAAAACTGAAATCGTGTCCGCCGCCAATCACATGCACACGACGAGCTCCCTGCGCCAACGCCCAGTGGACAACATCGGCAAGCCGCGCATGTGTGTCGGCAATTTCATCTTGCAAAACAACATCGCCGAGGTCGACCCAAGCAGCGCCGAACCACTCACCACCTTCAAGACGAGAATCGTAAAGACGATAGAACGCCTGACGGAAGGCATCGGGGCCAGCACTGGCCCCGACATGACCATGATTCAGCTTCACACCACGATCGTCGGGAATGCCAACGATCACAAATTTATTCTCGAACAAAGGCTCAGAAGCAGTTCCGTCTTGCTTGAACGCAAAAATCTGAAGATTGCGCCCCAACATTTCCTCGCGCAAAGCCGCGAAATTGAAATTGACCGAAGACAAATACGAGCCGGGTGAGGTGGAAGGCAACACGATTCGGTGAACTCCGCGCTGAGAGAGACGACATCGAGCCGCCTCCCGGGAGCATCACCAACTCAAAAATGATCAAGCAGGTTTCTTGTCCGAAGGCTTGCTTTCAGAAAGTCTCTTTTTACCCAATTGTTTTTCAATGGTCCGCAGAATACGCTGCCGCAAAGCCGGGTTATCATCAAGGATGATCTTCAACAATTCAATGTCGTCGTTGGTGCGAAAGGCTCGCTTCTTTTTGGGATCATGTTCCAGTTTGGCTTTGGGTTTGTCGTTGCTCATGCAAGCCTCCCTCTTTCCACTGAGATCGGCACAAGAGCAGGCGTTCTTTCGGAGAAAGCTGCAGGGCAGGAACTTTGACGTCAGCCCAGGGCATTGCGCAAATCGTCGACCAGGTCCTGGGCACTTTCGATACCCACCGAAAACCTCAGCAGATTTGAGTCAATACCAATCTTCTTACGGTGCTCAGGCGGAACGCTGGCATGGGTCATTGTTTCCGGATGATTCACCAGCGACTCAACCCCTCCCAGGCTCTCGGCAAGACTGAAAACCTGCAGGCGGCTCAAAAAGCGCTTCACATCGTCAAAAGAACCCTTGAGACGAACACTGACCATTCCAGAAAAGCCGGACATTTGTTGGCGAGCAAGTGCGTGTTGGGGATGTTGCTCGAGACCAGGAAAGATCACTTCGGAAAAACCCGACATTCCAGTGAGTGCCTGGGCCACTTTGCAGGCATTTTCATGATGCCGTTGCATGCGCAAAGCCAAAGTCTTGATACTGCGCAAGAGAATAAAACACTCCTGAGGAGCATTCACTGCACCACCTGCAAATTGAATAAAGCGCAATTGCTCGGCCAGTGTGTCGTCGTTGAGCATCAGAGCGCCGCCAACGAGATCGGAATGTCCGCCAATGTATTTGGTCGTGCTGTGCAATACGATGTCAGCACCCAAAGACAAAGGTTGTTGGAAAATCGGCGAAGCAAAAGTGTTGTCGACAACCGTCATCGCACCGTGCTTTCGAGCCAATTCTGCAACCGCAGGAATGTCGACGATGCGCAGCAATGGATTGGTTGGAGTTTCGATCCACACAAGTCGGGTCTGTTTCTTGAACAGTGGCTTCAACGTCTCGGGTTCACGCATGTCGATGAAATCGAATTCAATTCCATACTTTGCAAACAAGCGACGAAACAATCGCCCCGTGCCACCATAAACGTCGTCGCAAACCAGAACGTGATCGCCCGGATTCAACAGCTGTGCAATGGCATGAACGGCGGCCAAACCGGAGGCAAAAGAAATACCATGTT
>JBDLRR010000292.1:0-5912 GCA_039799985.1 Pseudomonadota bacterium
ATATTGGCTGCGGAATCAATACAGGGCCAATGGTTGTGGGCAACATGGGCTCCGATTTGCGCTTCGACTATACGGTACTGGGCGATTCGGTGAACCTGGGGTCGCGCCTCGAAGGCATCACGAAAGAGTATGGGGTGAGAATTGTATGCTCTGGGCAGACCAAAAAATCGCTCAAGAACCCTGAAAAATTTGTCCTTCGTGAGTTGGACTGGATCAAGGTCAAAGGCAAAAACGAACCCGTCACCATCTATGAAGTCATGCGATTTCCGCCCGAGAAAAGAACTGACGCCGAAAAGGTGCGCACCCTTTTTGAAGAGGGACTGGCCAAATACCGGAGCCGAGATTTTCGTGCGGCGCAAAGCGTTTTCATGCAGGCTCTACAAGTCACCCATCAAGACGGCCCTGCTTCTATCTTTCTGGAACGCTGCGAGTACTTCCTGGAGCATCCGGTCGACGACAGTTGGGATGGGATCTGGGTGATGAAGAGCAAATGATTCAAGAGTTGCGGTTAATTGTCACCGGAATCCTTGCCCGAAGTGGTTTCAGATGAATCCTTGTTTGCGAGAGCTTTTTGCAGGGTTTGCAAAAATTCAGCATCGTAATCGGCGGCCACCACGGAGTCATCGACTTCGGCACCGGATGCCAAAAACTGCACTGCCAATTGCAGGAATCTGCGATCCTGACCATCCTTGAGCGCGACAGCCGTGTTGCGGAAATTGTCCCAGGTGAGCGTCCAGGCGTGCGCAGCATCGAGCTGAAGACTTGGAACACCGACGACCTGGCTCTCAAGCAAAGTCGCTTTCCGCCCCATTTCACCAACGGACCAGTCGAATTTGGAATGCCGCTTGAGCCCCAACTTTTGGGCAAAATCCTCAACACCCAATTGCTCGGGCAATTCGACAAGAAGAGTGTCCGAGGTGCGGGCAAAAAGTATTTGCCCGCCAGTTGAATTTGAGTCAGCCGGTTCTCTGCAGAAAAGCAACAAGCGTGTCTTCATGAGTGTGTTCTCAACAGGTCGGCAGCATAAGTGGGCACAGCCGGCGCAACTTCGCCAAAGCCGTGGGCGTTGAGCCAGTTGTTGTCGGCAAATTTGCTCATATAGTTGCGAATTCCATCGGGCAAAAGAACGACAACCCGACTGCCACGCTTGAGCGTTGGAATAATCTTTGCAGCTGCCATCAGCGCAGAACCGCAGCTACCGCCACACAGGAAACCTTCCTCACGCATAGCCCGGCGAGCCCATGTGAAGCTTTCACGGTCGTTCGTTTTGACCCAGGTGTCGATCAACTTGCGATCCAAAACATCGGGAATGAAGTCATAGCCGATACCTTCAACGTGATAATTGCCAACTTCGGAACCGCCGGCAAGAATACTGCCCTCGGGGTCGCCACCGACAATGTGCACGTCCGGACGCAATTGTTTGAGCTTGCGGGCAACTCCAGTGATGGTCCCGCCCGTGCCGGCGGTCATGACCACCACGTCCGGAACGCCACCCATATCTTCGACGATTTCGAGTGCGGTTCCTTCTTCATGTGCTCGTGGATTCGACGGATTGCCGTATTGATCGAGGATGTGAGAATTTGGAATCAACTGGTTGAGTTTCTTGGCAATCGAAATATGGCTTTCAGGCGAATCGAATGCCGCCTCGGTTGGCGTGCGGACGATTTCTGCACCCAGAGCCTCGAGAGCCACCTGTTTTTCGCGCGACATCTTCATGGGCATGGTGATGATCACCCGGTAGCCGAGAACTGCGCCCGCAAGTGCAATTCCGATTCCGGTATTTCCGCTGGTTGGCTCGATCAGCGTGTCACCTGGTTTGATGCGACCCGCATTCTGGGCATCGAGTACCATTCTGTAACCGATGCGATCCTTGACGCTGCCTCCGGGATTGAGAAATTCGCATTTTGCCCACACTTCGACAGGACTGTCCTTGAAAAGACGGTTGACACGCACGAGGGGGGTCTTGCCGATGGCCTGTAGAATGTTGTCTAGTTTCATGGTTTGGATGAGCTCCCGGATAACTTTGTTCGGACATTGTCTTCTTCCGGGGCTTCATATCCGATTTACCACCTTGGGCAAAGACACCCGGAGAGATCTTTGTGACTACCAAAAACCCACAAAAAACCAGCAAGAAAGCCTCACTCAGACCGTCATCGGGGCTCCGTCTGAGAATAGACGAGCAAGGGCTGCTCAGGGCCCGGGTTTCGGCCTCGGCCGGAGAATTCAACCTGACACCCGAAATCGTTCAACTTCTTTGTCTGGTTCAGCAAGGGGTCCAGCCATCAGCGCTGTCTGGTCGCTTGCGTCAGGATTTTCGGGAAATTGTCTCTGGTTTGCCACATCAGGAAGAAATCGATCAGCTGTTGGTGGAAATGAAAGCTGCCCAGTGCCTCGTCGATGCTTCGGCTGAAGACCAGGCGAGCGAGGGACTTCTGGATGGTTTCGGCGACCCATGGATTCAATGGGCCATGCTGGCGGACGCACCCCGCTGTGCAGCCTACGAAAAGGCGATCAAACGCTCGGTCAATGAAAAGTCGAAAGTCGTTGACGTGGGGTCCGGCACCGGGCTTTTGTCGCTCTACTCACTCGCCGCGGGGGCGCAGCAGGTCGATGCCATCGAAGAAACCGCGTCGGCAAAAATCCTCAAGAGGGTCAAAGATTCACTGCCAGCAAAAGAAAAGCAGCGACTGCTTATCCATCACAACAATTCATCAGACGTGCAGCTTCCGGCCGATGCAACTCACATCGTGAGTGAATTGTTCGGAAACGATCCCTTCCAGGAAGGAGTGGTGCCCACTCTTCGGGATATATTTTCTCGCTTGGGCAAGAACAAGGTCAAAGGAATACCGGAATCAGTTGAAATCTTCGCCCAGCTCGTTGAACTTCAGCACGGTCCTCTTAAAAATCGATTGGAACAACTAAACAAAGATTCCGAAAAAACGACGCCCGAGTGGCAAAAAGCAGTGCTGCGCATCAAATCGCATTTGGACTTGTCTAATGTTTCATTTGCTCACCCGATTCGTGTCACTGATTTCAGACGCATGGGTAGCTTGAATCCGATGTTCAAAGTTCCGTTGGCACCACCTCCCGGGCCAGGAAAGGAAACTCCGCGAGGTAAATCCAAAGTTGTCGTGACGGAATCGATGCAGTGTCCTGTTTTGCTGCTGGGATTCCGCGCTCACCTGAACGAAAATATTTCGATTTCAAACCTGCCGGGCGAGGCGGATCAATGCGATCACTGGAGCCCGATTGTTGTTCCCATCAGAAGATTGCCTGCAGCAGGAGAATCGCTGGAGTTGAACGTTGGAGTCGGTGAAGATTGGGAACAACTGGTGGCCAAAGTGACTGATTCACAAGGCAGAAAAATCGGTGAGCGAAAATGAAAAACAAAGAACAAGGCAGCGACAAGGCTCTGGAACGAAGAATCAAAAAGCATATTCATGCTCAACTACATACGGTGGAATGCTCTGTACCGCCGGGGTTCATCGAATTGGGAAAGCGTCGAGCAGCGGAAATTCTCAAAGAACACAGCTCAAGCGATCCTCAAGCACAAACCAAAATCGAAATTCATGGCAACAGCGTCAGGATTGAAAATCTTCCGTTCGAGGCTGTTCATGAATTGCTGTATGAGGGACTTGTTTTCACCGAAGTCAAAATCAGAGTGGTTCGATCCCGCTGTTCGACCGAAGACAAGCTTGAGAAAATTGTCTCGGAAGTGGATTGGCGGTTGTGGCTGCCTGCGATTGCGAGCGATTCATGGGACGTGCGCGTCGATTCGCTCAACAGCCAACTGTATCACGAAGGCCGTATCAAGCGATTGTTTCTGGATGCCATTGGCAAGCTCAAGTTACCCAAAGGAATGAAGCTTCCCGACAACAGTTGTCCGACTCTGGTCGCGCTGGACATTACTCTGCAGCGCGAGGTTTTGGAGATTTTTCTGTCGTTGGGTGGGCGCTCCTTTTGGAAGCGAGGCCACAAGCAATCCATGCAACACGCAGCGCCCTTGCGCGAAGACATTGCGGCTTGCCTCGTTCAACGTTTGGCAGAAATAAGCCACGAGCAGTTGAACGTCGCCACTCCTACCCACGTTTTGAATCCCTTTTGTGGGACCGGAACACTGTTGCACGAATCAGCGCTGATGATTTCCAGAACAGCTCACCTGCTCTCAGAAAACCACCGACTGTCATACATTTTCCTGCCTTTTTTCAAGGAAAATGCATTTGCCCATGTGCGAAAAAGAAAACTGGCGAAACTCGAGCCGAAGGGAAAAAACGTTGCAAACCCAGTACTGTACGTCGGTGAAGACCTCGATCAGGGCCTTTGCATGGCCTCTGAAAAGTGGTTTGACGAAGTCAAACTCAAGATTGAAATACCTGCTTCCGTAAATTGCTTTCAAGTCGACTCATGCAAGCGAAACGAACACATATCGAAACTTTCGGTTGATCATTCACTATGGATTCTGGCCAATCCGCCCTTTGGATTGAGGCTTTCAAACGATTCTCGCGGTGGCAGCGAAAAAGTTTATCAACTTTTTGGCTCGCGACTTTCAGAATTGATGTCTTCGCTTGCGAAAAAAAATGTGAACGCATGCGGGGTGGTGCTGTGTCCTGACGAGGATACGTGGCGCAACGTTCAGAGAGAGCTCCGACAATACCAACAGTTCTGTGAGCATTTGACTCTGGGCGGGCTGGACATACGAGCACTCTACTTCACGAGCCGACCACGTTCCTGAAACAACTATTGGTTTGCGACTGGCAGTGAGTACAACTGTGAAAGCGCCGTGCGTGAGACTGGATTTTGAGGGTCCTGTGACCATGCAAGTCTCAACAAGTTCTGAACAGTCACGGAGCGCCATTTTGCCTGTGTGCTCTTGCGGACGATCGTGTCGGCCAAAGTGTCGCGCTGCAATGCCATCAAACGCCCATACCAATATGCATTGCGCAAAATAATTGCCACATAGGTTCTGGTTTCCTTGAAAGGAATCAGGTCCATGAACATAAGAGTGTTGGTATTCGGGAACCGTTGCCGCCACTTGTCAAGGTTTTTAAGACCCGCATTGTAGGCAGCAAGCACATGCTCAACGTTACCGTCATAGCGTTTGAAAAGTGTTTCCATATACTTCACACCAACGCGCACGTTCTGGCTCGGGTCAAACAACTCTTGCCGCGAGTTGGCCAACCATTTGGAGGCTGTCGAAGGAAGCAATTGCATCAGGCCACGCGCATCTGCACCCGAGCGGGCAAAAGGATCGAATGCGCTTTCTTGCCGAATAAGACTCAGGACGATGACCGGATCAACCAAACCCGTCGAACTCAAAATCTGATCGGTATAGGCTCGCGGGAAAAACATGTTCATGGTTTCGATGGTCAAACCTTGGCTTTGGGTTTCTTTGAAGTAGCGCGTCAGTGTTCCAATCGAAATCTTGTGCGCTTGAGCCGTGTTGTAACACTTTGACAAGAACAAGAGCGCATCAGGATTGGGGGCATCCACAGTGCGCGCCGCAAACTTCACGAAAGTAGTCAGGTTGCTGGCTTCTTTCCGAGCAATCAACAATTCCAGAAAAAAGGCAGCGAGATTGTACTCACTCCAGGTTGGTCCCACTCTTCTCGAGACGTTTGCTTCCTTGCTCGAGACAGCAGCCGAAAGTGGATCGACCCCAAGACTGTGCGAGGAGACCACCGAGTGGATAGTCAGTGGGTAACGACGACGAAGGAGCTCCCAATAGTCATTTGGAACATTCGTTGCTGAGCGATTGGATGAGCCTTCTTCAATCACGCCCAACCAAAACAATGATCGAAATTCTTCTTCAGGATTTTCTGCGTGCGCAGCAAGAAGAAAACTTTGTCTTGCCTTTTGAGTCTCACCCTGCATCAAACGAAAAAGTCCGGTCCGCAAATGTGTACGTTCATAGC
>JBDLRR010000293.1:0-6385 GCA_039799985.1 Pseudomonadota bacterium
ATTTTTGGAACTCGCAAAAGCGTTGTGAGACCAGCATACAAGTGCCAGGGCCATCAACGAGTAAATTCCCAACTTGAGCTTATGGAACATCTATCCCGGCATCCTCAAGACGATCGCGAATCTTGCGCAGGACTTTTGTTTCCAGCTGTCGTGCGCGCTCGCGCGTGATGCCGAATTTGTCGCCAACATCCTGCAATGTGATGGGTTCTTCTGCCATGATTCGATTGCGAAAAATGTACAGGTCTCGCTCATTGAGTTCTTTTTCAATCGCCGAAGCCTCTTTGCGCAAAATCGAAAGAAGTTGCTCTCGGGCAAGTTTCTCGTCGATTCCTTCGCTGGCATCTTCGATGACGTCAACCTGACGCGTTGCCTGCCCATCGTCATAAACCGGCGCGTCCAACGAAACATCACCCTTGGACAGCCGCTGATTCATCTCAACAACTTCCGATTCCTTCACGCCAATCTTCTCGGCCAGCAACCGCGCATCGAATCGCTGAGTCAGGGAATACATCTTTTCAGCTTCAGCTCGAAGCCGGAAAAAAAGTTTTCGCTGCGCATCCGTCGTCCCAATCCGAACAAGGCTCTTGTTGTCCATCAAAAACTTGAGGATGTAGGCACGGATCCACCAGGCGCTGTAAGTCGAAAGCTTGACTCCACGATAGGGATTGAAGCGATTGACGGCCTGCACGAGGCCGGCATTTCCTTCCTGAATAAGATCCAGCATTTGCGCATAGGCACGGCGATATTCCATTGCAATTTTGACAACCAAACGCAGGTTGGCTGTCACAAGCCGCTGGCGTGCCTCGACGCTGTTTTTTTCATAGGCTTCGGTTGCCAGCTTGCGTTCCTCTTCGATGGTCAGAAGAGGATATCTGCGTAGCTCCGCCATGTAACGAGACAAAGCAGACGACGCGACAACACTGGTCGAAGTGTCGACTTCTGCCGGGTCATATTCATCGTATTCGTCGGCAACAACCTGCAGGCTGTCCGAGGTGGCAAGCGCACCACCGTTGCTTTCGGCATCAATCCATTCGCCCTCGACAGGATCAACATCAAAAGTTTCGACCTCACGATTGTCTTCAGAATCATCATCCACAATTTCAGCATCGAGCACTTCGGGTTCAACCGGCCCTTTGACGGCCTGCGGTTTTGACTTGGCGTCGACCGACTTTGTGCGACGCACGCGCACGAACGGCTTTTTCTTGTTCCCGGCTGAATCGTCTGCGCTTGCATTCGTTTTGCTTGATGGCAGACTCTCTTCCCGACGGCCCATCTGATTTACCCCAAAGGGAACGCTACCCCATGCCTGGACTTGGAATTATCTCAAACCCGTTTGCGAAAATAAATAAACGCGATCCGGAGCACAATACTCTCCTTTGGTACATTCTTGGCAATCGCGGTCAATTCGAAATCACAAATTCCTTGGCGGATCTTGGCCGCGTCTGTGAGGAATTCTGCGCCCGCGGTTTGGATACGGTCGGAATTGTCGGCGGCGACGGAACAATCAGTCTGACACTTTCTGCCATCGCCCAAGCCTACCCGGCCGACAACCTTCCGCGCATCTTGATCCTCCGTGGCGGAACGGTCAATTTGCTTGCATCGAATTTAGGCATATTCGGCAACCCCAAAGATGTTTTTGCCGATGCTTTGGAGGCCTATCACACACCAAACGGCCTTGCGCAGATGTCGCTTCAGTCCCTCAACGTCAATGGCAGGCTCGGTTTTATTTTTGCCGACGGAGTTGCCGCCCGATTTTTGAACGAATTTTATAAAATCAAATCATCGACACTCGGTGCCGGTCTGTTCCTTAGCCGCGTGCTCGCAGATGGCGCTGCCGCGGGTCACCTCACAGGCGCCTACAAAGAACTTTACTCCACAGAGGAGTTGAACATTGAATGCAAACCGCGACCTTGGCCGTATTCCAACCCCGCCAAGGTGGCGATGCTGGTCGCCTCGACGATTCCGAAAATGCCATTTGGCGTGAGGCTTTTTAGAAATCTCAACACGCACAAGGAAGAGGCAGAATTGTTGGCAATCAAGGCCGGCGAACGCGAACTTCCGTTCCGCATCTTGAAGACTCTCATCAAACAAGGAAAGACGGACTCAAACATTGCGGAATCACATGTTTTTAGCGAAGCGGTGATTACGCCTTCTTCGACCATCGAGGTCTCACTCGATGGAGATATTCTCGAACCCACCAACCAACCGATTCGCATTTGCCTCGGTCCCCGCTTTGTTTTCTGTTCTCCCTATGGCAACGTGCTGTGACTTGTTGAAATCCCAAGGGCACGGAGAATTGAATGTTCACGGCCTGCAACGAAATCATGCTCAATCACGAAGATGGCGACATCACAATCGAACACGCCATTCTCGCGCTTGATGCACAAGCTTCGGGGCACATCAACTTCCTCTCGAGCGTGGGTCCGAGCTACTGCGGCGGAAAAATGAGTGGAAAACAGATTCTCGTGAGCCATGAAGCGCACAGAATCCTCGCTCAAAAATTCCCCAAAGCGGCATTTCTTCCTTGCTCATATTTTCGGCCCATCGTGTTGGGCAATTTGCAGGTCGAACTGATTCCCAGCGGTCACAGCCCTGGTTCCAGTTTCCTGCGCATCGAAAAGAAAAATGATTCACTTCTTTACGCAGCCCACTGGTCCAAAAGAACGAGTTCAACCCTGAGGCGCGCCGCTTTTCGTCAGGCAGAAACACTTCTTCTCAAACTGCAAAGCGATCCTGCTGCTCTGTTTGCGACTTCTGTGCGCCGCGAACTCGATCGCCTTGGCGAATTCTGCTCGAAACTCTTACGAGCGGGCGAACGTGTGGTGCTGGTGACCGATGCCTGTGGTGCAGCGCACCACATTCTCGGGATGCTCACTGAACAAAGAATCCCGGTCTACCCCGACAAACACCTTCAAACTCTTCTGCAAACGGAAAGTGAGAATCCAAATTTTTCGATAGCCACTCCGACGCCACATAATACAGCATCGCACAACAAGACGAGCGAGAATACCCGCTGGAACAATGGGGCCAGTACACAGTGGGTTGAAAACCCTGCCCAACAACCCTGCGTTATTCTCGTCTCCAAGGAACACCTGCTTGCACGGCGTCAGAGAACTCTCCCACAAGGGATCTGGGTTTGGACCGGTTTGCAAGACCACTTCGTTGCCACCCAGTGCCCTTGGCTCGCTCACGTGAATTTTGCCGACCAATTCGCCACTCATTTTGCACCAGACATGAGCGAAATCGAAGATCTGGTTGAAGAGGTTAGACCCAAGCAAGTCCTGATTTGTGGTGAGGGTTCCCAGACGTGTGTCCACCATCTGACACGGCGGGGGATTGACGCGCAGGTGTTTGCCCCGCCACGATTGGAGACACTGTTTTAAGGACAGCGACGGAGACAGGGCTCCAACCAACGTAATGGCGCTATCGCAGCTGATGCAGGGGAACTTTGCGGACCATGGCTCACGAAAAACGAGATTCGCAGCAATCCAACAACAGTTCAAAGCGCTCTTTTAGCGTGAGAACCATGGAAATCGAAGACCTCGCCGAGGTCTATCAACTCGGCGCAATGAACTTCAAAGCCGACCTTTGGCCCATGCTTTACCGCAGTTGGGACGAATATGAAGTTACGACTTTGTTCAACACCGATGGCGATTACTGCCTTGTGGCCGAGAATGACGATTGGGTGCCAGGTTCAAAAGAACAACGCATCGTCGGCTTCGTCTTGGGGACTGTGATTTCCAAACCCGGCTCTGCCTGGAGTTATGGCTACGTGCTGTGGCTTTGTTCGCATGATCTGTGGGCGCGTGAGGGTGTAGCCGGCAAGCTGGTCGATAAACTTGTCGAAATCATGGTTGAAGAAGATGGAATCCGAATCATCATGGCCGACACCGACCCCGACAACCACCGAGCCGTCCGCTTCTTTGCGAAAAAGGGATTCACCGACACAAAGCCGCACCTCTATTTGAGCAGCAACCTTGAACACAATCCGCATTACGCGCCGCTGTTGAAAAAATCGCGTGCCGCTGCCCAAACTGCCGAGCGGATGAAGAAAAAAAAGCGCAAGGACTGGTCCGGACGCTGGACGACCGGCCCAAATGATGAAAAGAAAAGTCTGTCCAAGAGCAAGAAAAAGCTCAAAAAGAGAAAAAAGAAAAAGAAAAAAACAGGAAAACATTGAGCCATGAACCAGACCCATGCCACTTCGTCTGCCTCGCTGAACCCAGCACAAAAACAGGCAGTCGAGACCCTCAACGGTCCATTGGTGGTTTATGCGGGCGCCGGAAGCGGCAAAACCAGGGTCATCTGCCACCGCATCGCGGCACTCATCGAATCAGGCGTTCCGCCCAGTTCCATCATCGCCGTAACGTTCACCAACAAAGCCGCAAAAGAAATGCGGGAACGGGTCGAACAACTCGTGGGTGGGCGCGCACGCAGCATGATTGTCTCAACGTTCCACTCGGCCTGTGCACGCTTTCTGCGCATCTTTGCGCGCGAGGCTGGCTATAACGAATCATTCTCGATCCTCGATGACGACGACCAAAAAACCCTCCTCAAGGATGTCACCCAGGCGCTCAATGTGCCCGACAAACTCTTGAGCGTTGCCACCATCAAAAACAAAATTGATCGCCTCAAAAATGCTGGCTTGACGCCAGAAGACTACGCACGCCAAATTCGCGAAAACAGCTACGATGCCGAAGTCTCTGCACGAGAAAAATTTCGCCGTTTCGGTGAAGACGATCACGCCGATCTCATCCAAAAATGCTATGACCTCTACCAGTACCGTCTGAAGTCGCAGAATGCGATGGACTTCAACGACCTGTTAATGGTTATGGTCAATTTGCTGCAGTCCAATCCGTCAGTTCTCCAGCAACTGCAAAACAGATTTCGCTATTTTCTGGTGGACGAATTTCAGGACACCAACCCGATTCAGTTCAAGCTCATTCAAAAACTCTCTTCTCACACCAACAATCTGTGTATCGTGGGGGACGACGACCAGTCGATTTATTCCTGGCGCGGCGCAGAACCGTCGTTCATTCTGGATTTTCAAAAATACTATCCCGATGCAATCATCATCAAACTCGAACAGAACTACCGTAGCTCTGCCAACATCGTGAACGCCGCGACCCACCTGATCGCGCACAATCTCAGACGCGCACCCAAAACCTTGTGGACTGATGCAAACTCGGGAGATGAGGTGACTTGCCGAGGAGCCATCGATCCGTTCGATGAAGCCCATTACGTTGTTGGTGAATTGCTCAGAAAATACGAGCAGAGAAAACGCTTTTCCGATTTTGCAATACTCTACAGAACGAATGCGCAAAGCCGGGTTTTGGAAGATGAACTTCGTCGGCGCATGCTGCCCTACATCATTTACGGATCGGTACGATTTTACGAACGTGCAGAAATCAAAACGCTGCTCGCTTACCTGCGGCTCGTCGTAAATCCCGACGACAACCACGCATTCACCCGCGCCATTGCAACTCCTCGTCGCGGGTTTGGCGACAAGGCGCTCGAAAAACTGAAAGAGATTGCGACCGCAAAAAATCAAACACTCCTCAAAGTCGCCTGTGCGCTCGCACGCAATGAGTACACCGCCGACGTTGGCCGCGGACTCCCGGCACTCAAGAGTTTCGAACGACTTTTCAATAAAGCCCGCAGCTCTCTCGACATGACCGGCAAACCATCGCTGGTTCTGCGCGACATTCTCGCCGACATTCAATTCGAAGAATTTCTGCGCAGTGCTTATCCCGAAGATTTCGACGAACGCTGGTTGAACGTCATCGAACTTCAAAATGCTTTGGTGGAACTTGAAAACAAACCAGCATCCATCGATCCCGATGAACTCGAAAAAGCATTCGCCAAGCCCGAAGACATTTTTCTGCAATCATCGGATGCAAGCCCGGGCGCAAAACTGTTGAACAATTTCCTCGAGCAAGCGATGCTCACGGTCGAACCCACCGTCAAGGGTGTGCAAAGTGGCGAATCAGACGCGATTACGCTGATGACCATCCACTCTTCCAAGGGTTTGGAGTTTCCTGTCGTCTTTATTTGTGGTCTTGAAGAAGGCGTTCTGCCGCACAACAACAGTCTTGAAAGTGAACCTGCCATCGAAGAAGAACGCAGGCTCCTTTATGTCGCGATGACGCGCGCCCGCGAATCATTGACCTTGACCAACATCCGGCGAAACCGATTCAGGCCCGATATTCCCGCCGAAGCCAGCCGATTCCTCGTCGAGTTACCGTCCAATGGCGTCAACATGGAACGCCGGCAGTCGAGAAGCGCATTTGAAACAAGCTTTGACACCGACGAACATGATTCGACCCAAACAAGCCGCTTTTTCAACAAACGCCAGAATGAATCCGATTCCTCCATCCGAGATATC
>JBDLRR010000294.1:0-3265 GCA_039799985.1 Pseudomonadota bacterium
CAGATTCTGGAAAGAACGGCCCGTCTGTTCGACCAATGGATTCAGTTCGGCCAGATTCACAAGAAGGCCCTTGGCGTCGGTGTCAGGCGATGAAAACACAACAATCCCGCGATTTCCTGAGTGCGTGCCAAACTCGATAATCACAAAACGCTGATCAGCTGTGACAGAAATATTCGGATGAATCACCTCGGCAGGATTCATCATCGCAATCACTTGCGAAGTGTTTTTCCTGTCGGCGAGAACAGGCACAATAAACTTCTGCACAAATTCAAAGGGCTCTCTGCGTGACACGCCTCCCTGCCGCAAGTCGAGCAAAAACTCCGGGAAGGTGAGATTGGCGTCATAAAGAAAAGCAAAACCCTCGCTCAGTTTGATTTCTTTGGAAAGCGAGCGGATGAAAGCCTTGAGCAACTCTTTTCGGTCGGGAACTACGGCCAAAGAACGGGCAATATTAAGGATCCTGAAGGAGTCTTGAAGGCTTTGATGCCGCCCCAAAAACTCAGCGTGCCTGAGCGCTTTTCCTGTCTCGACAACAAGATCTTCAAGGTGCACGGGCTTGCGGATATAATTGCATGCACCCGCCTGCATGGCCGACACAGCGTCCTCCACACTTGCAAACGTGCTGAAAGCCAATGTGGGAACCATGGGCCAGTGTTGTCGGCAGAATTCAATCACCGCCACCCCGGAGTCATCCGGAAGAACGAGATCCACCAGCACAACGTCGGGCCTTTTTGCCACCTCATCCACACCCACAGGAGCTTCAGCAAACGGGCGCAAAAATGCAGATGCACTTTCAAAACATGTGACACTTGCACCCGCTTGAACCAACAACCGGCGATACAATTCAAGCGTTGATTGCTCTGCTTCCACCAGCCACACGTCAATTCCAGCCAGGGTTCCGGGACCGCGTTCCGCGCGATGGCGCGCAGGTTCGCTGTTCGTCTTGTCATATTTCATATGTGGAATCCTGTCGAAAAAAATTCTCCTCGCGCAGCTCAAGTATTGATTTCAAACGCGCCAGTGTCTGCGAGGAAGGGTTCAACGCGGCCGCAATTCCGGCGTAATAATTTGCCTCCGCAAATTTACCCCACTTTGCATAGGCAATACCCATGTTCACAAGAATCTTGAATTGTTCTTCTGAATTCAGAACTGCATCATGGGCCATAAGATAATAACCTACGGCTTCGCCCATCCTGCCTTCACGGACACTGACAATTCCCATTGAGTTGTAGAATTTCGCAAGCAAAATCGGGTCATCAGTCTTGCGAATCAACTGGTCTACGGCCTGCAAATCGCGGCTGGCAAGCTTCATGCGACACAATTCCAAACGCGCTTCTTTCTGATGACGATCCAAAGAAAGTGCGTCGACAAACGCACGCTCTGCGAGTTCCATACGGTTCAACTGAATGTAGCAACGACCCAGCTGTGTGTGTCGCAGCGGATTTCTCGGACTGAGGGTATTCAACCGCAAAAATGTCTGCACTGCATCGCCACAATCCCCTTGCCGCATGCGCACAGCGGCCAGCAGACATTGGGCATTGAAATGATCAGGGCGACCACCCAGAAGTTCGATCACTGCCGTGAAAAATGTGTTTTTCGACTCGTCCCGAAGTGATTCGCGCAGGTCCTTGAATATCCCAAACAGCTCGCTGCCCAACGTTCCGCGCAATGATTTTTCCAAGACCGCTTTTTCGTTTTCTGCCAGTGTCTGCCAATTTTCCAATTTGAATGCGAGTTTTTCATCATCAAGCCAGACGTTCTGATATTCGGCAAATGAACAACTGCCAATGACAGACAACAATTTGCCAAAAAGCTTGCGGCATTCAGGTTCTGCGGGTGAACGAAGGTCATTCACCAACTGCGCGGTTTTGATTCCAAACTCACCCAGAAAGCGCAGTGACGAATGATCCAGACGGTTGGTCATCAGCAACGTGCGCTGGAAAATGGATTTGGAGAACGTCCCGGCAAGTTCGCAGATAACTCCTTCCAGACTGCGCGAGTTTGAGGAATCGTTTGTTAGGCCCTTGGTTTGTTCAACGGTTGAATCCTTGTTTTCCGAAACCAGCACAATACCAACAGGACATTTTCCATTCTGGAAGCGATATTTGAGTTTCGCAACGTCAGCTGAGGCGACGACCTTGAGCGGTGCCTCTTTGAGAAGTTCCGGCGCAAGCCCTTCGGCGGAACCAAGAAGCGAATCAACGCCACGCAGCAACGCATCAGCCGTTTCGCCGATGTCGCAAACCACCAGAATCCGATTGTCCCATTCGGTCTTCACGGCTTGGTTATCCTCTACAACGCTCCCCGCCTACGAGACTGAGGCTCTTCCATCTTTTTCTGCATGTTCGGCAAAACATCGCAAAAAAATAACTCATTCTGGATAGGGAATATCCAGGCACCGCCCATCCCCCATTAACCATTTAAAATGTTGAAAAAAACATTCAACTACATGCGGTATCAGAGGGCGGGAACATAAGTGACTCTGATATCCAAAACCTGATCTACGCTGAGGTCGGCTACGCGGCCTGAAATGTTCTGGGGAACCTTCTGCAGTCAATTGGACGGGAATTCATTGGATAAACTTGAGAAGTTGCATTTGATGCGAGAAAAACCTGCTTAAGTCGCAGCCAAAACCGAAATTGAACATGGCAAAATCGCGGACTCGTTGAACGTCCAGAATTTCAAGCCTTGAAGACAGCATCTTCATCACGCTACACTCAATTCATTCGTCAGCCTGACTTCGCATTTAACACAAAACCGTCTCGCTGAATGGAGAGCAGAATGTCGATTGTTCCTTCATTGCGGGAATCCTTTGCACAAAGCATGAAGAAGAGGCTTGTTGCCTTTTTTGCAATCCTGATCGTTGCCATCGGAATCACACTGACATTTTTTCTTTGGCATCAGAGGCGAAGTCAGGTGCGCAATTTCCTGGCGACCGAGACGAACCGCATCCACAGTGAGATTATTCAAATCCGTGAAAATGCAGAGCGCGTCGCCCAATCAATACCTGAGGCCCTGTTTGTCAGTCCCGATGGCCCCTACGAACATGTTGATGAATTCACACGAATCCTTGAGCTGAATGATATTGATTTGGGGTGGATTATTTCCATCAAAAATGGTGTTGCGCAACCTTGGATCGATGGTCGCAGAAGGGTTGTCCTCAGCGGCACGACGAATGACTTCGTCTCAGAAATAGCTGCAGATCTCACGAACAGACCTTGGCCACAGCCCAACGAAGGAAGTGGGCGATCATACTCCTTCGCTC
>JBDLRR010000295.1:0-7142 GCA_039799985.1 Pseudomonadota bacterium
CGGAGACATCACAACCCTGGGTCGAGGTGGCTCCGACACCACGGCTGTTGCTTTGGCGGCGTCACTCCACGCAAAACAAGTAGAGTTTTTCAAGGATGTCGAAGGAATTTTCGACAAAGACCCGAAAACGGACGCTTCGGCAAAAAAACATGATCAGCTGACCTTTGCAGAAGCACACCGCATCACGCTTGCTGGCGCTCAGGTGCTTCAATCGCGTTGTATTGCCATTGCCCGCGACAACCTCATTCCACTTTGGGTCTTGCCGTTCCAATCGAAGCTTTCAGATCCAACCGCACCCGCGGGCACATGGATTGGTGTAGAAGAATGTTCTTCGCGAAATCCCAACAGTAGAGCAGTTTTTGAAAAGTAGGATTGAGTCAGGCAGAGCTACGACTAAAAAAATCAGATAACATTCTGTTGTTTAAGGGATTTAAATTTCGGCTTTTATTCCTGAAAAAGCTTCCGATCTTTCTTGTGCGAAGAAGTGGGGAGCTTTTATGGCCGGGAAATCGTCCCGAAAGACTGGGCTACTTGCGCCGATGGCGATTGTGTTGGGCTCCTGGGCTGCGAGCGCCTGCGGCGGGAGTTTGTTCAATCTCGTAGGCTCTCGATCGTCAAGCTCGGCGGGAGCCCCGTCTCAGCCAGCTTCAGACGCTCCCCTCCCACCGGTGTCGACGACAGGTGCCTTTCTCACCGGGGTGCTCGCTGACGAAAACGGCGTTGCTTACACAAACACCTGGGTGACACTGGTGGCAGACGGTTCCCGGATTCAGACAGATACAGAAGGCAAAATCAAATTCCCTTTCAGCACAACAGCGGCAACAACATTCGCTGTCAAAATCGAACTCGCGAATGCGCAAACGGTCAGTGCAGACATCGTTGTTCCAGCCAATCTCAAACAAGCGTTCGACAGCGGCACGTCAGCCAGCATGAGTTTGAGCATCGTCGTCCAAAACAACGGAACCATCAGTGCCGCAACAATTCCAGCTTCTGCGCCGGTGACCAAAACCGTTACTCCAAGTGCTGCTTTGGTGGACGCAATGCTCTCGCGCCTGGAGATCAGTTCCACAGATCCGGCTGTTTATAATTTGCCATTGTTCAGCGTAACATCCAGCGGAGCTGCACAAACCAGCTATGCTGTTATCAATCTCTCTCAGCCATGCAACAAAGACACGGTTTTCACTGCCTCAATGCCACTTGTTAAAGACATGGCTTCGTATGATCCACAATCGCTGCGCGTATGCATCAAACAAACTTCCGCAGACAACATCGACAGTTTCGCGCAATCGATAGTCTTCAAAATTCAAATGAGTCCCATCGTCTTCAAAGGTTTCCTCAATGACAGCGACGGCAAATATGCCAGGTTTTTCTGGAACGACACCGACACAGAGGCGGCGACTCAGGTGAAGTTGGCATACAGTGACACTCAAAGTGATATTGATAGTTGGGACGGACAAAATAATCCCGCCGGAGTCGTGCTGGTCAACGATTTTTCAAACTGCACTGACATCAGCTATCGAACTTCTGGTTCCGGTGCCTTCGGCAACACGAGCGGCAAATGCGGATTCGATTTGTCGACAGCATCAGTGCCAGTGCCAGCATGGGGAAAACGACACTTCCGCTTTTATATTCTCAAAGCCTCGAAAGAATTTTTGTCTCCAAGGGTGACTGTGGGTCATGTTCCACCGGGAATGGTGTTGGTGGCCAAGGAGTCATGGCCAGCGGAATACCAAACCTCAACCAATGCTTCGCATTATGACGGTCACTCACTTGGCGGTGGAGCCTACGGACCATTCGATTACGCAATCGACAAGTATGAAGTGTCGCCATCCGTGCCCTTGAGCAACACCGACAACAACACGGTCAGAGCGCTATCAACGTACACTTTCAACGCTGCGGTTTCAGCTCCCAACAATTTCCAATTGGTGAGTAAACCGAATGTGGCCGCTTGGGAAGAAGGTTCCTGGTTTGCATTCAAGCAAGGCTGCGAAAACCGCAAATCGGATGCCGCAACATCGACGTTTGTTGGAACCGGAGTCCGACGCAATCCACATCTTGCAACCGACCTTGAATGGTTTGTTGCAAGTGCAGGAACTCCAGACAAAGCCGGTTCAACCAATTGCAACATCGACGGAAGCAGTACTTCAGTTCTCCTCCCTGGTGATATCAAAACAGCATCGTGTCTTTCCGACTCTGGTGCACGTGACATGATTGGCAACCTGATGGAATGGACGGATGGACTTTGGAGCCGCAGTGGCACAAATCCAACCCGAACAACTTTTTATGGAGCCACAGGGTCAACGGTCAACGGGAATATCCCCGCTCCAAACAACGGCAGTGCAATTTCAAACAGCGAAACTTACATCGCTGGCTGGGACCCTTTGTTTGCATTTTTCAATACTCTTTCTGCTTCAGCATCGGCGCAATTCATGTCTGATCAGGCTGTGAATTTGGCTTCAGGCGCAACAAACATTGGTTCGCTCCGCGGGGGGTGGTACAAAAAAACCTATGGTTTGGGCTCCAGTGGTCGGTTTCAACTCGTACTGAGCTATGCAGCGACATCTTCTGGAGATTCCATGAACGTGGGCGGCCGCTGCGCGCTGGTTGCGCCTTAGTCGCAATGCTCAACGCGACATCAACTCCTGCGCCGCAGAAATGAGCTTGGATTTTATCTTTGCCTCGGGTTCGTTTTGCGCAGCTCCGAGTGCCCAATTGCGCAAGGCGGTCTTGCGCGGTTCGTCCAATTCAAAATGAAGAAACAAATCAATTGCTTTTTCTCGCAACAGAACGGGGACCTTTTTAACCTCTGAAACTATCCTTTGCGCAACTGGCAAAAACGAATCCGGAACAGGGGCGTGCACCAATGCGTCAACCACCCGCATCCGGACTTCCAAATCAACGTCGGATTCCATGATTTGAACAAGTCGCTGTTCAACCTCAGGAGTGCGGATAAATCGCAGTGCCATGACAGCCTCGGAACGCACATCAGCTTGCGGATGGCGGGTTTGGGCCAGAATCGCACGCGCCGTTGAAGGCAGACCTGCGTTGCCCAACACCGCCAGACAATCTTTCAAGTCTTCAACATCGCCTGATGGATTTTCTATTCTTGAAATATAATTTTCCAAGATGCGCTCTCCGCGCACGGGGTCTGTTTGCGACAACGTATGCACACTGCCACCCAACGCCAACGCAGCTGTGGTGGCGAAATCTCCTTCTCCCTGCTGCGCCAGACGTGATAAAAAGTTGAGAGTGTCGTTGGTCGGTGACACGAGTCCACCCAACGTTGGAACCACAGCTGAAAAAGTTCTCCAATCGCCTGTGCGTTCTAAAACAAGCGCACGCAACACAGTCTGCACAGCCGGAGTACCCACAGCACCAGCAGCTGCAACCAATGGAGCAAAGGCCTCATCCGTGCCATTCATCCCGCGCAGCAAATCCTCAAGTTCATCAACTCGGCCCGTGCGCAACTCAATTTCAACCAGACTTCGCTTGAAGGCCTCGAGAGTCCGGTTGCGAGTCACAACATCATTGGAAGTGACATCTTTGCGCAAAAGATCCGGATCAATCATGGCCAAACTCGTGTTTGGAAAAGACTTCTGCGAATCCTCTTTCTGTGAGGTGCCAGAAACTGAACTTGCACTGGAATTCGAATTGCTTGCTGGATTCAGCTTTCCAGCATCAGCTGTTTCGTTGCTGCCAATGTCAGATTTCGGCATTGGCGACACAAGTCTCTTCGCAACGAAAAGGCAAGCAACCACCACGAAAAGCAAGATCGTGAACAACACATATCGATTGTTTCGAATTGCTTTTTTGGATTTGTAGCGTTGCTCTTGAGTCATTCCCATTCGGCTCCCATTTCTTGTGTTGCCGAAAATTTAGTCCGCCGTAGGTTGCCACAGTTCACTTGAAACAGTAAGCTCCCAATAGATTTGCGATTACTGTAAAAGTTTCTGATATTCATCAATGATTCCAAGGGGGCCCTATGCTCGCTCTGAAGTCGCCGAAGCTCGCTTTCGCAATCATGACCCTGACCACCTTGCCGTCACTGCAGGGTGTTGCCGGTCCGCTCGGTTCAACAACAGCAGATTTTTCAATTCTTGCTCAGTTGCAATTCAAAGGCACCAATTCGGCTCATCAATACATTCCTTTTTCCTTCAAGGATGTTTTGACAGGGGCGCCAACCTAGGGAACTTTCATCGATCTCGGTGACGGACGCCAGGTCAACGCATACACCTATTTGCGCGAATTGAACGCTGCGGAACGCGAACTCAACGCCTGGGGAGCAAGCCTTCGCAATGATCAATCCGAACTTGGCACAGTGGCTCGCGTTCAACTTCCAAGCCCAAAACTTTCGTCGGTGTTGCCAACGCGACAACAACAAGACAGCAATGATTCTTCGTGGAGCCACGAACTGAAGCACACCCTGGCCTTGGCAAAATCCTCGGGTCGGGTGACGCAAAAATCGACTGTGATTGGTTCAGAAATCACTCTTGATCGAACAACCACGCAGAGTGTTGAAGGCCGCTTTCTTGATGCGAAATCACCCTCGATTGCACAGTTTGTTCAGCGAGTGGTGCGCTCGGAATCGGGCGAAGAGCAGCGCGAGACCCAGGTGTACATCAATGGCCGTCAGGTGTTCCGACGCGGTCGCGTGGATTCGCAGGAAGTGCGCGTCTGGAAGACGGCTTTCGACGTCCCGGTGAAGAGCGTCACAATCCCTGTGGGTCCGGGAAGCGTGGATGCAAAACTTGGCATTCGCGGTGGTGTCAATCTTGATCTCGAGCTCAACCCAACCACAGGCCCAAATGCAACCCCGCAAATTGCACTCGACTTCAAACCGCAGATCATTGCCGACGGCTACATTTCTGGCGCAACAACTCCAACCAACATCGGTGAAGCGGGAATTGAAGGCGCCATCACGTTGGCCGACAACACTCTCAAGGTGAATGGCACCGCAGCTGTTTCTTTGGCCAAAGGAATCGACTTGCGTCAACTCACGGTCGACAACGTCTTTGCTGGTTTCAACGGCCGTGTTTATGGCTATGCGAGCATCAAAATGCCAGGCCGCAACGCCGATGGAAAAGACAACAAGCGGTTTGAAAAAGAGTTCTACAAATGGGACGGAATCAAGGTTGAGAATCGGATTTATGAGTACAAAGCTCCGGAGCCACAGCCTCGACCCCAGCCACCTGCGCTCTGAAATTTGACAAGATTTGAACAAGATCTGCCGCCATTCGTTCACCGATGTGCGGCAGATTTTCTTTTTGTGTTGAACCCGAAGATTTCACCAGCGACGTTACGCCGCGACCGTGAATTCCACAGGGCACAATATTCGCAAAAGTCTGCAGTGTGTTTGAAACATTGAGGGCTAGTCCGTGCTTGCTGACATGGTTGGAAACCCGAACACCAATGGCGCCAACCTTGTCTTTACCAATCCACACTCCCGGATTGATCGCATCGCGATTGGCCAAGAGGCCCCAGCGGGCACACTCCAGAATCATGATTTCTTCCAGGGCCCAAACCAATCTGCGAACCGTCACAGCCCGCGCATCGACACGCAACAAAGGATACAGAACCAGTTGTCCGGGTTCATGTACGGTCACGCTGCCGCCACGGTCGATGCGATGAAAATCGACACCACGTTGCTTCAGAAAGACTTCAGGGGTGACGAGGTCATCCGTACGTTCTCGCTGTCCCATCGTGACAACAGGCGGATGCTCAACAATCAGCAACGTCTCTTCAGTCGTGGGCTGAGACGAGATGGCAGCGTGGAGTTCTTCCATGAGTGCCAGCGCGTCGCCATACCTCATCAAACCCAGCTGCCGAATATGCATTTGTACTGATCCTTACTGGATAGCTTCCCGAACCTTGGCAGACAGGAAGTCCATCGTCCAGACGACTATGAAAATGAGCGCCGCGAGCGTTCCGACTTGCGTCCAATGCGCGAGGCCTTGTTCCTGAATCAGGAGTCCACCGATACCGCCGCCGCCCACAAGGCCGATAATCGTGGCCATGCGTACGTTGATGTCCCAACGGTAAATCGTGAACGCCAAATAGGGCATGACGACCTGCGGAACCACTGCAAACCATGCCACTGCGACGTGACTTGCACCGGTTGCCTCGAGAGCTTCAATCGGTCCTTCGTCCACGCCCTCAATGGCTTCCGAGTACTGCTTCACCAGACTCGAAATGCTGTGAACCATCAAAGCCAATGCACCGGCAAACGGCCCAATTCCAATCCACACTGAGAAAAGAATTGCCCAAATGATGGGTTCAATCGAACGCGTGATGTTGATGTAAAGACGAACGAGCGTGTAGGACAGACGCATCGCAAAAGAGTGACGTGTGAGGTTGCGTGCACCAAAAAAGGCAAGCACAAAAGCAACAGGAACGGCAAAAAATGTGGCCATAAATGCCAAATAAACGCTCTCCAAAAGTTTGGAGACGGCATTGCCATAGTAGGAAGCGTCAGATGGAACGCACTCCAACGCAAAGCGAGGAAGTGGTTCAGACCCAGAACTAAATACGGACGAAAGGCCATTGCTGACCGACACCAAACCGTTGAGCACGGCCTCCAGGCCCCAGAACAACGGTTTACCGATAATGGGCAAACCACAGGAAAGTTGAAGAACCAAACGGCCAAAGCTCTGCAAACCAACAAGTTCAACCATCTTGCCCAACTGGATTCTGGTCAGAACCCAGCCCGTCAGAATGGTCAGAATCAGCACAACCCAGCCTTCCCTGCGGGCCATCGACCAGTGGTTTTTGATGCGGATGCTGTCTTCAGGATTGTTCACCTGGAGCTTCGACAAACTTGCAACCCAGGGACCAAAACCTCTACCGCTCAAGCCCACGCCTGCACCAATGACCGCGCCCACTGCGAAAACGATACCGGCAGCTGACCAACTGAATTCGGAATAGCGGCTGTCGTAATCCAGAGCAGTGACAATCGATGTTGCCCAGGCGCGCGGATTGTCGTCGATGGCAAAGCCTTCAACAAACGGCAATAGAATATCCCACCAGATGATTCTGGCACCAACCAAAGCGATGTAGCCCCACACCAGAACTTCAATGATGAAGCCGGCCAACTCACGACTCCGGCGCTCGTTCTCAATCATCGGAACAAAGGATGGAATACGCAT
>JBDLRR010000296.1:0-2884 GCA_039799985.1 Pseudomonadota bacterium
ATAGCATTTGTGCAATTCTGCTTGAGAAGGCCATTATTTCGAAACCCGAATTCCAAAGCAGATTCGTGCACGCCTCTCTGGAACGACTCCAAGGACTCCTCATCGCGTCACTCAAATTCACATCCCCAGCCGACCTCGACGCGTGGGAAAAGTCGAACCTTCCGCACGGCAGTTAAACAAAACACCCATCCCAGCCCCCTCCCCTTCTCCCCACAACCATGCTAAACAACCTTCCCAAACAGACATGTTTTCCCGGGATCGCACCGGCCTAGCGCCCCCTCAGGAAGGACCCCGCTCATTACTCAATGGAAAGGCATCATCCTCGCAGGCGGGTCGAGCACACGCCTTCACCATCGGCGCACCGTTTGTAGGTGATGCCAACAGTTGCCTCATCTTGGGCGACAACGTGTTCTATGGCCACGGCTTCACCGATAGCCTTGCCAGCGCCACCCGCCGTACCCAAGGAGCCACTGTGTTTGGCTACCATGTATACGATCCGGAACGTTACGGAGTGGTGTCGTTTGACGCGCACGGCCGCGGGATTGCGTGGCTCGACATGGGCACACATGAGAGCCTGCTGCAGGCTTCAACCTTCATTGAAACAGTGGAAAACCGCCAAGGCCTGAAGAACTGTTGCCCCGAGGAAATCGCATTTCACAAGGGGTGGATCAACGCAGAGAAGGTGGAAGAGACGGCGCGGGGGATGAAGAATTCGCAGTATGGGAAGTATTTGATGAAGTTGGTTCAAAGCCGCTGAGGAAAATACTCAATGACCTCACGCGAATTGGAACTAAAATCACAATCTCTCCGGAAATGCTCTTTCTAAATTTCTCATGTGAAACAGAATTTTTTCATATGCTTCTTCAAATTTGATAGCTTTAGTCATCGACACCATGGCGCTCAGCCAACCCCTTTTCAAGATGGCCGTATCGATGTTTTGAATCTCTGCGGAAAAACATTTTGGTAATGGTGTCTTTCTAAATTCAAAGCACTCCCTGAGAGCATCATATAAAATCAATGCATCGACTCTTGGAAGAAAAACAGACAAATCAAAAACATCTTTTGATCGCGAATTAAAATGACCAAGAGTAATCAACGCATGAAGTTTCTCCGCGACCATCGTTTCTAGCGGATACACCAACCAATTCAAACTTTCTTGAGTTGAAAGCAACGATTTCATTTCAATTTGGATTGGAGATGGAATTACGGGGTCGCCTATGCCCAAATCAAAATTGACAATCTGAGCTTTACTCAGATCTTTCATGAGTTCACCAATGCCAGCGCGATAGACTTGGCGAATTCCGCCATACTCTCCCTGAGTGACAAGGTCGACCTGTTCTTCAAACCTAAACCAAACCCCATCTTTTAAGTCGGACTCTGCCAACTGCCGTGCTTGGTTCAATGTTGTCAGGGAATCTGATTTGAAGATCAGAGCATCAAGATCCACCGTGTAGCGGCTTGAATGATAAACTCTCAGTCCTACAAATCCACCTTTGAAAACCAGATTTTGATTTAAAAGAGCTCTTGCGGTGAGGCGCGCAACGAGCCTTTCAATCAGGAATGACGTCTCAAGATTTTGGTAGGGAATGCCGAGTGACCGACTGAGAGCAATTAACTTTTGACGAATCGAAGAGCCTTGAGATTTTGATGTCACGGAGCAATGACCTCGATGTATTTTTTAAGGACTTTCTCAAGTCCTAATTCTTGCGCGCATTTTCCAAGTTTCAAAACAGTTGTTCTTCGATTGGCAAGTGCATCACGTGCCGCCTTTATTGCAGTTCGTTCGCCGATTTTTGTGATGAGCTTGAGTCCCTCAAGCACAGCGCGCTCCAATGAGACAATTCGAAATCCATTTGTGAAGATGATGCATTTTTCCATGCTGATTTTTGTCCGAATCAGTGTGTAGCCAGCTTCGCTCGTTCGCTTTTCTGGTGGTACTACAATCCAAATGTGCCCTGGAACCTGCTCTACAAGATTGTAGTGAAACAACGCAGATAGGCCGGCAATAGCTGACTTCGGACCGAATTTTGCGCATGCCACTTGAAATCCAATGTCACCCTTCAGTGCAGCATCCGGATGAAGGTAAAGACCACGACCAACCCGCGTGAGTTTTTGAGCCGCAACGAGCCGCGAAAGACCTTGCTGAGTGAGCCCAAGCCCTAAAGCCTGCTCAATCGAGAAAATCCCAAGTTTCTTTAGTTTTGCTTCTTGTTGTTTGTCCATTTGTGAATATTATGGTGGAAAATGACATTTTTCAAGCCTAAATGTCATTTTCCACCGAAAAGCGCCTCTTCGTTCCTCTTAGGCGGGCTGGGAGTCCGAAATCATCCTCCACCCAAAAAATCCACACCCATCATTTTCCGATCACCTGATCGAAAATCTTCACTCTACAAACCTGTCTTTCGCGGTCAGGAATCATCGCGCGCATTTTGTTCGGCTCACTTGCAAAGGAGCCTGCCCACCGCAGTGCTTCAACCCCAAAGCCCGATTGAATCGATTACGGTGCTTAATCCCGAGCTGCACGGCCCGCGCTTTTCAAGCAAGGCTTCGCGGCTCGATTTGCACATCCGGCTGCAAAACGGAACGCTCGTTGATATCGAAGTGCAAACAAGCCATGATGCACAATTTATAAAACGGTCGCTTTATTACACATTCCAGATGATTGGCGGTGAGCTGAAAAAGGGCGAGGGCTACGAGAAGCTTCCGAACTTGGCTGGCATTTACATTTTTGATGAAAACGTTTTTCCCGACATTCTGCGCCTCGACTTCATTGAGTTGCGGAAAATTTCGAGCTTGAACCCCAAGGAAAATCCATTATTCTCAGCTTGGGTGCAGTTTCTTGGAGCAAAATCCGCTGAAGATTTGCAGAGGGCGGCGAGGACCG
>JBDLRR010000297.1:0-11959 GCA_039799985.1 Pseudomonadota bacterium
TGGCCGCTTCCTTCTGCATCCAGATCAAGCCAGAATAGTCTCTGACCTTTTCTGGTCGGGCAAGAACGGCCGGAACATCGGCAGGTCCAAAGAAAGTCAAACCTCCGTACAAGCGCATACGCAGTTCAATTTTTCTGGAATTCAGCAAATCATCGCGGGTCAGACTGAAGGTCGTATCAGCTGCAAATCCAAACTGCTTGGTGAATCCGTCGGTCGTCAAGACATAGGTCGCCCTGTGAACATTTCGGGGCAAAATCAGCACCACCTGACCCTTGTTTTGCAGCCATTCCAATTCTTTTTCGCCCAGCGGAACCACCATCTTGACCCAGTTGGCGCGGGCCACTTTTCCGGCGGTGTCTTTCAACTCCGGGATTCGCGTGGAGTTGGCCAAAAACACATCCATTGTGGTGTCTTGTTTTGTATCGGTTGCACAGAGTTCAAGTGATTCTGGGCGCACTTCTTCCGGCTTCTGGCAAAGCCAGAACGACGTCTTGATGTTGCTGAGGTTCAAAATAAATTTAGATTCTTTCAACATCTCGCGACTGGCAGCGGCATCATTTCGCATACGCTGCTCGTTGAAGAGTCGGATAAACATCCAAAGGCAAATACCCAACGCCAGATACAGAACACCACGAAAAATGTGATGCTGTATGCGATGATTGGGAATAATCCTTTGCAGCAGGCTCGAGGCCATACCACCTCCTCAACACCCTTTTCGGAAAACAGGTGAACTGCAGGTGGGCAAGAATTGTCGACCCCGAGGGGATTTGACCTCAGCCGGAAACCCCTGAAATCAAACAAAAAAACCACGCCCGAGAGCGTGGTTTTGTGCAGAAGCGGTTTGGCATTCTGCCAAAAGAAGAAACTTATTTCTTCTTCTTCTTGGCTGGTGCAGCCTTCTTGGTTGCGCGAGCGCCCTTCTTGGCGCCTGTCACTTGTTCCTTGAGCGACTTGGCAGCGCGGAATGCAATCTTCTTGGAAGCAGGAATGCGGATTTCTTCGCCGGTTTGAGGATTGCGGCCCATGCGAGCTGCGCGCTCCTTGACCTGAAGAATACCAACTTTGTCGATGCGGAGCTTACGGCCCGAAGCGACTTCGCCTTCAACAGTTGCGAGGAAATCAGCGATAACTTCCTTTGTCACCTTCTTAGGGAGCTGGGTGAATTTGTCAGCAACGGCTGCGACGAGCTGGCTGGTGGAAACAGTTGTATTCTTTGCCATGGAGCGAATCCTTTCATGAAAGAAACAAATGACAGTTATGACCGAGGGTCACTGACAACCCAAGCATTAATTCGGTTTTTACACATGCCTGACAGAAAATAAACAAGAGGCACTCGCCAAAGTCAAGAGCCACCAACAGAATTTGTATTTTCAAAAATGGGAGTGCATAACTCCACCCACCATCGCAAGCCGGCTTCGGCTTCGTCCCGCTTTGGTTAAAATAAAAAAAGGAGGCCACCACATGTCGAAGATCATCAGCATCAACGCCAGACAAATCCTTGATTCACGCGGAAATCCGACCGTCGAGGTCGACGTCGTGACAGAAGACGGTGTGGTCGGAACGGCAAGCGTTCCTTCGGGAGCAAGCACCGGCGAGCACGAGGCTTGCGAGCTCCGCGACGGCGACAAGACTCTTTATATGGGCAAGAGCGTCTTGAAAGCAGTGCAAAACGTCCACGATCACATCGCTCCGATTCTGGAAGATGAAGTCGACGTCAGCGAACAACTCGCAATCGACCGGCTCATGCTCGAAATCGATGGCACTGCAAACAAATCCAAACTGGGAGCAAACGCTATTCTCGCCGTCTCGATGGCTTGTGCACGTGCGGCCTCGATTGAACTGGGAATACCTCTCTATCAATACCTGGGCGGAAGTTTTGCTCGTCAGCTTCCAGTGCCGCTGATGAACGTCATCAACGGCGGAGCGCATGCCGACAACACCGTCGACTTTCAGGAATTCATGCTCGTCCCGCACGGATTCAAAACCTTTTCACACTCTCTCAGAGCTGGCGTAGAAGTGTTCCACACACTCAAGAAGGTCCTCAAGGACAAGGGCCTCAACACCGCCGTCGGTGACGAGGGTGGTTTTGCACCCAATCTTGCAAACAACGAAGAAGCCCTGGCGCTGCTGTGCCAAGCGGTCGAAAAGAGCGGATTCAAGCTGGGCGAGCAGATCTCGTTCGCGCTCGACGTTGCCGCCAGCTCGTTCTTTGCCAATGGAAAATACAATCTGGAAGGCGAAGGCATCCAGAAAAATTCCGACCAGATGATCGAGACCTACTCTGCACTCGCAAAGAAGTATCCGATCGTGAGTATCGAAGACGGTCTGGATGAGAATGACTGGTCTGGTTGGAAGAAACTGACCGATGCCATTGGCACAAATGTGCAGTTGGTGGGTGACGACCTCTTTGTGACGAATCCGAAATTGCTCGCACGTGGAATCGAAGCTCGCACGGCGAACTCGATCCTCATCAAGTTGAACCAAATCGGCACCGTCAGCGAAACACTCGAAACCATCGAACTTGCGAAAAAGAACGGTTACACGACCATCATTTCGCACAGAAGCGGTGAAACCGAGGACACGTTCATCGCAGACCTCGCCGTGGCCACAAATGCGGGCCAAATCAAAACCGGTAGTGCATCGCGCACCGACCGCATTGCAAAATACAATCGCCTGATCCGCATCGAGGAAGAGCTCGGAGTGAACAGCTATTTCGAGTGGCGCGGAGGTCGTCGTCCGTCCTGAGTGACTCGCCAGTGCCGTGATTTTCAAGCAGCCCCCGAACCCGCGTCGGGGGCTGGGAGACATCCCTTATGGATGAGCCATCCGAAAATATAGATTTCAGCGACTATCAAATTGTACTGAATGCCTTCATCGAGTTGCGCAGCCATGGGATTGCAGTGTCGTCCCAGGACCTCGAAGTGCTCAAATCTTGGGCTGAAGACAAGCTTCCGCCCGATTTGATTGTCAAGGCATTGGAAGCTATCGCCCTGGAAAGCCAAGAGAAAGGCAAACGCCTTGCCGGCTCACTGAAAACACTGGACCGAAGTGTGCGCCGTGCGGTACGAAATTTTCAGGATTTCTGAGGTGAAACACGAATCATGGCGAACACCCACACGCTGAACCTGGAAGCGGCGTTTGCACAAATGGAAAAACTCGCGCGCAACCGTGAGCAGTCGTCGGATCGGTCTTCGTCCGGAATGTCCACGCAGGCATCCGACGTCCACAGACAATTTACGAATCAATCCACCTCTGCGAACGAGGGTGTGGGACAGTGTCTGTGTGGTCAACACCATCTTGGAATCTATGTGAAGACCATGGGCAACCGGAGCGAATATTCCATTTGCCCTGTCTGCGATCCACAGCCACGTTGTGAAGAATGCCAAGGTACCGGTCAACTGAGAAGCTTCAATCTTCTGACCTTGCGGGATGAAATCATTCCGGGCGCATGTGCCTGCCGCACCGGGCGCAAACGTGCAGATCTTCTCAATCGCTCGCAACTGCCACGCCGCTACCAGGCGGCCTCTTTTGAAAAACTCCGCGTTGAACATTTGGGACAAAATCAAAATCTGATCGCAAAACTAAGTGACTGCCGCGATCGGGTCATGGGATTTTGTGAAAGTGCTGTGCCTTTTTTATTGAGCCAGGAACCCGCCCCCGACAAAATCTTCCTCACCCTTCTCGGTCCGGTGGGAACCGGAAAAACCCTGATGGGCTGTGCCGGACTCAAATGGCTGGTCGAAGAGACGGGTTGCACAGCCCGCTTTGTTGATTTTCTTTTCTTGCTGGGACAACTGCGTGAAACCTACTCGCAGAATTCCTCCGAGGAAAAAATCCTCAAACCGTTGCGCGATGCCGATGTTCTCTTGATTGACGAATTGGGCAAAGGTCGTGCTGAAAAAGCATGGCAGATGGAAAAACTCGATGACCTGCTGAACAGTCGCTACAACGAAGGCCGCATTACAATACTCACAACCAACTATCTTCCGCCGGAAGCGTCCTACGATCCTGTGCGGGCCGGATTCAGAAATGCCCCGGCGAACGAATCTTTTTGGGAACAATCTCTTCCCGAGCGGATTGGCGCACGAATGTACGATCGCATCGTGGAATCATCGGTGTTTGTTGATTTCATCGGCTTGCCGAGCTTCAGACGAGCCACGGCTGAGGCATTTCTGCAGCGCCACAAAGCTGAAACCTCTAAAGGGTTTTGAGCTCGGTTTTCTTGTAGCTGATCATCGTGCGCTTGGCGTCAAACAAGTTTCGATAGCTTTCATACCTGATACGAAGTTTCTCAGATTCCGCGCGGGTCTGGGCAATCTGCTCGAGTAGCTGAACGTATTCACTGTCGGCTTCAGCCAGACGCTTGAGACGGCCCTCGGGAATGGAAGCATCGCTCCCGGCCTCGCTCTCGATGCGGTTCATGATGCGCGCACGCACCGTGGTCCGGAGCAATTCCAGACGCTCTGCATCTCGGCGTTTATCGACATATTCGAGGCCAATTTTGTTGGCGAGTTGGATAATTTCCTCAAGAGACAATTCACGCTGTCCCTGTGCATGCGTTGCAGAGGAGGATTGCGCCAGGCCTGCTGAATGTGGGTCGTTCTTTTCCAAGAGATCCTCATTGAATCAAGAACCGGGGAACATGGACGATGCAAACAGTTGCATGCGTTGGCCATTCAATTTCAACTCATCGAAAGCATACGGGTCAATGCAGTTTGTGCAAGCGATCGTGTCGGCTCACCCACAGAAATCACATTCACCGGCTTTCCTTCAACAAGTGAATCCATGGCCCAAGCCAGGTGCGCGAGATCGATTCGGTTCATCGTGCCACAAAGGCACATGTAGCGATTCAAACTGACCACTGTCTTGTCGGGATTTTCGGTTGCAATCCGATTGACCAGATTCATCTCGGTTCCCACGGCCCATTTGCTTCCGGCAGGACTCTCGGCAATCGTCTTGACGATGAATTCGGTCGATCCAACGGCATCTGATCTATCGACCACCTCCATTGGACACTCCGGATGCGAGATGATTTTGAATTCCGGATTGTTGGCTTTGAGCTGCTCAATTTGTCGAACCGTGAACATGGCATGAACCGGGCAGTGCCCTTCCCACAAAAAGATGCGAGCATCACGGATGCGGTCCTTGTTGTTGCCGCCCAACAACTTGCCAGGCTTCCAGAGCAACATACTTTCGGGTGCAAAACCCATTTTCTTGCAGGTGTTTCGACCGAGGTGCTGGTCGGGAAAAAAGAACAATGCCTTGCGTTCAGACAATGCCCAGGAAACGATTTTTTCCGCATTTGAACTTGTGCAAACGATTCCGCCCTTGCTTCCCACAAAGGCTTTGAGTGCAGCGGTCGAATTGATGTAAGTTACAGGCATGATACTTTCGTGCCCCAAAGTGCGCACCAATTCATCCCAAGCGAACTCAACATCGTCGGCATCTGCCATGTCGGCCATGTCGCAGCCAGCACCCATGTCCGGCAAAACGACCAGCTGATTTCCACGCTTCAAGATATCTGCACTTTCAGCCATGAAATGAACGCCGCAATAGACGATGTACTTCGCGCGTTCCTGCGCGGCCGCGTATTGAGCCAACTTCAACGAGTCGCCGCGCATGTCACCAATTTCAACGATTTCAGGACGCTGATAATGGTGAGTCAACACGACAACGTCAGGACCCAAGCGCTGTTTGACCGAAAGGATGCGTTGTTTCAATTCCTCATCGGTCAACGTGGGGTAGGGGGCTGGCAATGGTTGTTGGTAAATCATATCGACTCCCGCGCAGTCACAACCCCTCGTCCTAAACCCGACAGGGGCCTGAATTCAACCGGAATTTTGTTCTGTTTTGCCAAGTCTCTTGTTTGACTTTGTGCGGCAAAGCCTATTTCCTTGTGCCGACAGACCGTCTGACCCCCTGAAGGAGACCCAAACCATGACCATGGAACTCACACAAACTACCCAAATCAAGCGTGTCGGTGTCGTTGGAGCCGGACAAATGGGCAATGGAATCGCTCAGGTACTTGCCCAGTCGGGATTCAATGTGGTCCTGATGGACGTGTCCGAAGCTTCCCTCAAAAAGGCGATGAGCAGCATCGAAAAGAGCCTGGCCAAACTTTTCGAGAAGGGAAAGCTGCCGGAACATCCGCCCATGATCGCGGGAAGAATCAAATGTACAACCCAGTTGAAGGACTTCGCCGATTGCGACTTTGCAATTGAAGCTGTCAGCGAGCAGGAAGAACTCAAGAAGTCGATTTTTCGGCAACTCGACGAGGTTTTGCCCGCGCATGCGATTTTGGCAAGCAACACGAGCAGTCTGCCGATCACCCGTCTTGCAAGCTCGACCAAGCGTGCCGAAAAATTCATTGGCATGCACTTCATGAATCCTGTGCCGGTGATGCAGCTCGTGGAAATCATCCGCGGACACGCCACGTCCGAAAACACATACCAATTGACTAAATCGCTCGCCGAGACTGCTGGCAAGACCAGCGTCTGCTCGCAGGATTACCCCGGATTTATTGTCAATCGCATATTGATGCCGATGATCAACGAAGCTTTCTTCACGCTCATGGAAGGCATCGCAACCGCAGAAGACATTGATGCCGGAATGAAATTGGGCACCAATCAACCAATGGGTCCGTTGACCTTGGCCGATTTTATTGGACTCGACACCTGCCTGGCGATCATGAAGGTTCTTCACGAAGGCCTTGGTGACAGCAAATATCGTCCCTGTCCGTTGCTGAAGAAATACGTTGATGCCGGATTTCTTGGACGCAAGACGGGTCGCGGAGTTTACAACTACAACAGCTAAACCGACTCTTCCGGCTTCAAACGCGCGGGGCTTGCACAACGACGGCAAACCCACGCGCGACCGCTCGAGTCGAGGATTCTGATGAACGGTAAACGTGCTTTTGATCGCCGTCGAATCTCAGCAGATCTCCTTGCGAAACACTGAAAGTTTCACCACACACTTCAACGTCGCAGCATCCTTCGACAAGAAAAAAATACTCCTCCGTGCCTGCGGCATGTGGGCTTGAAAAAATCTGCTGACCAGCATTCAGAGTCACCTGTTCAATGACCAGATGACGCGCTTGAACCGGGGTGAGTCTGAGCGTTTCAATTGCATCTGTTGATGAGAATTCAGAGGAATCGACGCTATCTAAGGGATAGGTCAACCTGCTGTGATTTTCGCTCTTGAACAGAGTCGCGCGCGGCTGGCGTTGAACCAGCAATTCAGTAATGCTCACCCCGAAACCGCGGGCAATGCCCATGAGCACGAGCAGGGTCGGATTTCCCTCGCCTCGTTCCAAACTGGCGATTGTGCTGCGCGGCACACCTGAGCGATCGGACAATTGCTCCTGACTCAGGCCGAGTTCCTTGCGCAGATTTTTCATGTTGGCGGCAAGGCATGCTCCGGCTCCCGCATCTCCGATTGTCACGGGCATAAATTCTCCCAGAATTACAGGATGTCCAATTTTATCTTGTACATGTAAACCTGTCGATTTGGAAATGTCGAACGAATCACGACAAAAAAATGAATTTTTGGAGAGTTGGTCACACCCAAGTTGCATTCTATCCATCGTTTCAGCACCAAGTCTCAAATTTTAGACAGCTGTGGAGCAAATGATCAATGCTGTCTAAAAATTCGACAAAGGCGCGAAACTTCCAATTTGTCTTGCAAAAAAACTCGAGAATTCCGCATAGAAGCAAATGCGCGAGGTTGGCACGAAATTTGATGTGTGTCGGACAGTCCCCGAGCCTAGAGGTCTGTGGGGCAATCAGTTTTGTGAACGTCTCTTTTGGAGGACACACCCATGCGTCAGCTCATTCTTCCTCTTGGTACCCTTTTGACTGTTGTCAGCATCGTTGCCTGCAGTTCCGAGGACAGCTCATCTGGCGAACAACCACCTGCACCCGCAGCATCGCAGATCAAAAACGACTCGCCCCAACAGAACCAGGATGCTAGCAAAACGAATCCATCCCAACAGACACCTGTGCAACAGGTTCCGATTCAGCAAGCTCCTTCTGGTTACTTTGAAGCAACCAGCGGTTCACAACGCTACCTCATTCCAAGCAACAGCTTGATTGCGATCCAGTTCCCGGTCGAAATCACATCTGACCCTGAAAAGAGCATTAACCTGCCCGGATCTGGCGACCTTGCATTCTCGGAAGACAAGCTTCCCCAGGTCACGGTTGCAGTCAAAGATATTCAGGGCGCACCTGTTTTCGCTGCCGGATCCCGCTTGATTGGTACGATGAAAATGAGCGCTCCCAAGGCCATCTTCAACGTGACCGGAGTAAAGTACGGCTCAACTGTTTACAACATGGCGGCAAACGCTGAAGTCACCTCGTTGCGCATCGACCGTAACAACCTGAGCTTCACCAACATTCTTTTGGGAGCCGTGGGTGGCGCGGGAATCGCGATTCTGATTGATGGTCTTGGCCAAGATCGCTCGATCACCTGGTGGGCTCCTTTGATTGGTGCTGCAGGCGGCGGCTTGGCTGCTGGATTCCTGTTCAAGGACAAGGAAGCCATTGTGCAAGTCAAGGCCAACGAAACTGCAGTGCTGGTTCCCGGACCTCGCTGATTGCTTTTGACAGACCTCTAAAAAGCCCGGTTGTCGCAAGACAGCCGGGCTTTTTCGATCAACTAGTGAACGGAAGTTTTGCCAACCAAAAATGTTCAACTCGATTTATCCGGAATAAACGTCATGGCCCGTTCCGTCATCGCTGTGATCGTCAGACTAGGATTCACACCCAAATTTGCAGGAACAGCGGAGCCATCACAAACCCAAACGCCTTTGTATCCAAATAAGCGATGCTGGGCATCGATAACTCCATCCTCGATGCTCGCACCTATTGGGCATCCACCTAAAATATGGGCTGTGGTCGGGATGTTCACCGTCACCTGAGTCACTGCGCATTGAGCCTGACCGCCGACCTTGTCTGCAAACCATTCGGTGAAATGATTGGCAGATCGAATTTCGGATGGAACTTTGTCACTTCCCTCTTCACGCTCTGACACCAAACCACTCCTGAACAGCGTGAATGGACTGCGCCCGAAACGAACTCGGATGCGATTGTCGAGATCCTGCATCACGAGAAAAATAACACTCGTTTCGGCCCAGCGGGAATTGAACGTGAAGCGAACAAATTCGATGGGCCGCGACACGATCCGCCAAAGGAACTTGAGCGACCTGCGCAGCTCGCTGGGGTCGCTCACGAGAGGAGCCGCGAGCAGACGCATAAAATTTGAACCGACGGGATACCGAACAGGCTCAACTGCCGTGTTGCCATCAACTTTGAATATCGACGAAATGGCTATTCCATGCGAATAGGGAAGGGCTCTCTTCGAGTTCAGTTCCGTGCTGCCAGTGAAGACCTCACTGTTGGTTCTGACATGATGCCCCAGCAAGGGCGACAAACGCGTGAGGGTTTTATGTTTGTCGCGATTCTCAAGCAGCAATCGCAATGTTCCAAGCACGCCACCCGAAAGCACAACACTTCGGGCACGCAACACAGAGCGCTTCGGAAAAAGCACTTTGTCCACTTGCTGCAAGGTCAATTCCCAGCCCGCACTTCCATCGCTGTCTAATGGCCGCAACTTGGAGATCTTCGTCAAAGGACGAACCTCGACGCCGCGCTTTTCTGCAAGCCAAAGATAATTCTTGTCCAGTGTGTTCTTGGCATCGTATCTGCAACCCACCATGCAACCGCCACAAAAATTGCAGCCCGTGCGCTCGGGTCCTTCACCGTTGAAATAGGGGTCGGAAACCTTACGACCGGGTTCTCCGAAAAAAACCGCAACCTCGGTGGGCGCAAAGCTGGAATGAACACCATTGATTTTTGCGTATTCCTCAATGGTGTTGTCGATGAATGTGAGTTTGGGATTCTGCGCCGCACCCAACATCTTCTTCGCCAAAACATAAAATGGCGCAAGAACCTCGCGTGCATTTCCCAAGGGCTTCCAAGAGGAACTTTCGAATGATTTGTCGGATGGCATCATCAAGGTGTTGGCGTATACAAGACTACCACCACCCACACCCGCTCCACTCAGGATCAAAACGTCTTTGAAAAAAGTCAGCCGTTGAATACCAAAACACTTGATGAAGGGTGCCCACAGATAGCGAGGTAAATCCCAATTTGACTTGGCATAATCTTGCGGGCGAAAACGTTTCCCCTGTTCGACAACGCAAACGCGGTAACCTTTTTCAGCAAGACGCAACGCCGAAACACTGCCTCCGAATCCAGAACCAACGATCACAAAATCAAAGTCGAAAGAGTCTTCTTTGCTCTGGATTTGTCCAAAGTTCACGTGTGCCTCGCTGAACAAAATTTTCCAAAAATCCGGCGCGAATCAGGGCGACGCTGCAGGCGCCGGCTTCGCAGGCTTAACCTTTTTCGCGGGCTGTTTGCCAGCAGGTTTTTTGGGGGTCGCGGGTTTGCTTTCGACTTCCCCTCTTTGACTCCTGGGAGCCGGAATATAGTAGGCAATTCCGCCGCCAAACGTCAGCGCTGAAATTTTATTTTTGCCGCCAACAACGCTGACCGCAACTTCTTCATTCGTCTCCTTATTGAAGATTGTCAGCGGCCCGCCTGAAATTGAATATGTGCCCATGGAATAATCGGCCATGCCAAAAGCGCTCAGAGACTTCATGATGAAGAATTCACCCAAAGCACCGAATCTCATGCGCGACAGTCCAGTCATCTTCAAGTCCAGAGTGTTGCTGGGTTGCGCAACGGTCAGAACAAACTTTGGCCCAATGCCGAGATCATATGCAAAATAGCCAGAGGCTCTCAGCTTTTTTATCGCAAAATCGACAGAGGCTCCCACAGGAACATAGCTCATTCCCAAAGTGTCGTTGACTGCGCCAGAAGTTGTCGCGCTGTTGGTCATGCGGAAACCCACGAGCGCGGAAATTGAAAATGATCCTTTTTCGAAGAGCGCTGCACTCAATTCGCTGCCGTAAAAAATCAAACTCCGCTGTACAGACTTGGTCTCGCCAGACAATGTTCGCGAGGTATCCGCTGGGTCAACCAATGTGGTCGAAGGAATGGTGATGATTTCGCTGCCAACGTAAGGGCGAATGCCAAGCGAAAACGCTTCGGCCGTCGACGCATCCAAGCAGACGCCCATCACACCAACCATCAAACCAAAGCAAACATGCCTGCGTAAAACCATGACGCCCCTCTGAGATCCTATCCAAAGGGGCTATCGGATTAAAATTGATGAACTTTTGAAGTTTTTTTGTGTCAGCACTTTGTCAGGGATTTGCGGCCTCATCCGCATGAGCCACCAAATACACGAAATCACTGCCTTTCAGTTCGCATCCAACAGTTTTGCCACTGGCCGGCGTCACCGAAACCACACTGTACGCGATGTTTTGATTGACTCCCAAGCTCTTGAACTGAGTCAGCTGAGCCAGATCGCCAGAAAATTCAATTTTGGTGCCTGCTGGAACAAAGCAGTTCTTGGCCACGGTGGTGTCAGCCACCGCAACGAAGGAATCCTGCTTGAAGAGCAAAGTTCGAGTGGTCGGAGTCGTTTGAGGAGCAGCGCCGCCGGGTAAACTCCCTGTGGGAAGACCGCCCACAGGTGATGCCTTTGGACTCGCTTCGGGGCTCGCAACGGGGCTTGCCACAGGACTCGCTTCGGGGCTCGCTTCGGGACTCGCTTCGGGGCTTGCCACAGGACTCGCTTCGGGGCTCAAGTCAGGAGCCGGCCCGCCGATATTCGACCCACGATCCAAACAAGCACCGGCCACAGTTGTCTTACTCTCGCTGTTGCAAAGCCTACCTGTGTCCACCGCAGAGCGTCTGTCTGAATTTTCACCAGAACACGCCACTGCCGCAACAAGGACGAAGCCGGATAGAATCCCCAACATTGGGGACGATGCAAAATTGATCTCAGCAGCCTTCGCCAGATGTTTCCTCAATCTCATCGTAAACCCTCACTT